>JARFXS010000061.1 GCA_029194465.1 Candidatus Nitrosocosmicus sp. | reverse complement strand
GCATTTCACTTTGTTTATTGTCCGAAAATATTCAAAAGGATTTAGACGAGCATATTGAAAGTGAGTGCCAAGCATGCCAACAAGGAGGTTATAAAAGATGCTGCTGTCAACTATTTCAACTACTTTAAACGTAAGAGACGCAAACAACAATAAATTGAGTGCGGATGACTATTTAATCCTCACTCAGAAATACTATTAACGAAATCGATTTATAGACATTGCAAATCAGTCTATATAGGATGGTGCGAGGATTTGAACCCGATCCCTTCGCTTTATTGTAAAGTTCAAATCATTGGTTTAGACGATGACGATACCGGTAACTGTTTCATTGCGCGTAGAAGACTTTAAGCAAATTATGGTGACTCAGATTAAAACTATCTTTAAATTCTAAATTAATTAAGTTGTTTTGAAATGAATTAATTATTCATTTTAAATTTAATAATCAAATCACCCATACAAATTCTATAAAATGTTTAATTTACAATTCTGAAAATCCTTATTGTGAATTATGTGGTTATAAATTTGCAATGTTGTCATAATAGCAATGGCAATGGCAATGTTTTCTTCAGATTCTTCAAGAATTGATACTGCATTTGCTCAAAGTGGAAATACTTTGGGCAGAAGGACATGATAACTCTGCTTCCCAATCAAAAGAAATGGTTAAGAAACGAATCAAAATAGTAAGTGTGTTTCTGGAGAAAATGCTTTTGGTTGTAATAATTTATCTTCTGAAAGTATTGGTGCATCTGTTCCTGGAAAACATGGTCCCGAAGGACCGCCTGAGTCCATGGTGAACCCGGACCTGCTGGTCCGCCAGGTGCACCTGGTGAAACAGGTCCAGTGGTCCTGAAGGAGAAGGGAGATACAGGAGCGGCCGGGACAATGGGGTTTAGCGGCTGGACCAATGGGTTTACAGGGGAACCAGGGCTCAGGTGAAATAGGACCGGCAGGTCCTCCTGGAGAAACAGGTGCAACAGGTCCCCAGGTCCTCAAGGAGAGACTGGACCTCAGGGACCTCATGGAGAACCTGGAGTGGATAACGTATTGATGGTCTGCCCGTCCTCAGGGGAACCCGGACCGCAAGGACCAACAGGAATGGACTGGACCTCCAGGTGAACAGAGAAACTGGGGTTACTGGGCTGGGTCCAATGGGTCCAGCAGGTCCACAGGGTGAACAGATTGCCTGGAGTCAATGGAACTGATGGCGAAGATGGTCCGCCTGGACCGCAGGGATTGCTCAGACCGCAGGGAGAGATTGGTCCTCAGGGAGAAACAGGAGCCCAGGGACCACCAGGAGAGAAAATGGGACCTGAAGGACCACAGGGAGAGACTGCGAGACAGGTTCCCTGGGACCCACAAGGAGATCATGGTGACACAGGACCACAAGGTGTGACCGGGGCCACTGGTCCACAAGGAATACATGACCCGCTGGCCCACAGTCTTTATTTGGGAAAACATATATTCTTACTTTAGGGCCAATCACTAGCTCTAGTTTTAACAGCGCAGTCACCTGTAACCCAGGCGATACGGCTATTTCTGGTGACATAAGATTGATCTTGAACGCTGGTGCTAGTCTTCACATACATAGTAGTCAACCAGTTAATCCATTTCAATGGCATATACGAGATTATAACTTGTTGTAGGAGGAACCTTTACAGCAACGATGAAGACTACGTGCTTCGACAACCCCCCTAACTCCTTTTTTGATTTACATTGATAATAATAGGCATTTGGTGGATTAGGTACGCTATCATACTAGAAATCATTGTAACGAACATTACTTATGCATTTTTACTAAGAGTCTGAAATTTAATCTGTGTTAACCGTTCTTTTTCTGGTCGTTTGAATATTGCATCAATTTCAAATTAGTGCAAATTCTAAACAAAATACGTATAAGGTTTTCCCATATGTAAGACGTAAAATAATGTGCATTAAACAAATATTCAGAAAAGTTTTAACTTTGCAAATATATATCTACAAATCTAAATAGAATTTAAACATCAAATTCATCACTATAAATTCTATAAAATGCTTAATTCGTGATTTTGAAGATTACGATTGTGAATTATGGTTATAAATTTGCAATATTATCCATTTTAACACTGACAATAGCAATGTTCTCAGGAGATTCTTCAAAGGTTGAAGATGTTCTTGCCCAAAAAGGTAACACGTTAGGCCAAGAAGGCGAAGGGAATGACGCCTTCAAAGCAAGTCAAGTTCCCAAGATACAAACCAGAACAGCATGTGCATATCAGGTGATTCAACATCTTTAAGTTGTAATAATTTGTCCTCTGAAAGCATTGGCGCTTCTGTTCCTGGCGAACAGGGACCAGAAGGACCACCAGGTCCGCAAGGTGAGGCTGGACCCGCAGGTCCACCTGGTGCAACAGGAGAAACAGGTCCTGCTGGTTCACAGGGTGAAAAAGGTGATACAGGAGCTACAGGACCGATGGGTAATCAAGGTCAGGTTGGTCCACCTGGTGGTGTTGGTCCCCCAGGACCAGAAGGTCCTCAGGGTGAAACTGGAGCAACTGGTGCCATAGGTCCACAGGGGCCAGCGGGTGACCAGGGTCCACAGGGAGATCCCGGAGTTAATGGTATTGATGGAGAACAGGGACCGCAGGGTGAGACTGGTCCACGAGGACCGATAGGTCCTATAGGTCCTCAAGGACCACAGGGTGAGACTGGTGCTACAGGTGCTACCGGGCCACAGGGACCCGCCGGACCACAATCTTTAGATAACAAGATTTATCTTCAGATTGGGCCTTTTAATACTGCATTTAATGGTGGTCTCGCTGTTTCAATAGCTAGCTGTAACTTGGGGGATTCTTTTGTATCAGGTAGTGTTTCAACTCGTGGTCTTGTTAATTATATGGATTCTTTTGGAGATCAGTCGGGTACTTTAGAAAGATTTTATGCATCAGCTGTAGGTTACCAACAAGGAACCGTTAGTATTCAAGCTATTGCATATTGTTTCGACAATCCCTAACTCCTTTTTCCATTTTAATGCGTAATTTCTAGAATAGTCTTATTATAATCTTAATACATTGATGAAAATACTATGCCGTCCCAAAATTCCTCTTTCACCCGTACCCAATTAATGGATACATGAATAATCAAAATTCCTACCAAAGAAATACTTGATGATTTTGGGATAAATACGACTGAATATGTAATTGTAGGAACAGATAGGAACGAAGTTTTAAACAGGTTACAAACAGCATTTGCCAGGGAATTTGAAAGATATGGCAAGTTAAAGGAGTCCGATATCCGACCTATGGATTATGAAACTAAACAGGCCTGGACGAGGATTAGGAAACACATTAAAGATAGGAAATAAGATAAGGTAAAATACAATCCCTTTATTCATTACGAAAATTAGAATAGGTGTTCAAAACTAAACTGTAACCATAGCGACGCTGCCTTATGAAACAATTCATTTTTAAACTCATCATGTTAGTAGTGTCTAATCTCCAAAGCAATTCCATGATGGTCTTGCATTGTAATCCATAGTCGCTCATGCAAGACCCCGCTGTTCTAATAACGCATACCTAGCAATTCAAGAGTCCTCGAATGTTAGATGTAAATTCATTCTGTGATTCTATTAGATTACAGACTAGTTGGTCATTGGTTTGGTCACCATCTGTAAAAATATCTCATCTGATTTGCAGAGCCTAAAGAAATAGCTATGTCAACTGGATTCTTGATTATACCCTTGATCAGGTCGCCAATAGTCATAGGTTCTTCAGGTTGAGGTAAAGAAATAGGAACTATATTAGCTCCTGATGCTGTTAACAAATGATAACGGTCTACCTAATGGATGAAGAGCACTAGGGACTATGATGAATAGTAGACCGTTATCTATAAGAGATGTCTTGTCTTCTCGTTGATCCTGGATTGTTTATGTATTAATAAGATAAACTACCAACGATATAAAAATGATGCAAACGATTGCAATCTAGTGTAATTCTCAAATTGCAATGCTCTCAATTTTAGACAGTTCAGAACAAATAATTGATAAATTACTGTAAGCAACCTAATTTAAAATCAGATCACAATTCATATCACAAAGAAAAATAGAGTAACAATTATGTTACTATTACTTTACCTGTCATTGCAGGATGCAATTGGCAGTGGTAATCAATTTCGCCTGCAGTGTCGAATGTATGTTCAAAGGTTTTTCCTTTACTGGTAAGGGCAGTTGGACCCGTTAAGCCAGAATCAAACAGTTTTCCAGCGTCAGCTGCACCAATTTTCCCGGATGTCACGGTATGGAATGCGGAATCATCATTTGTCCATACTACAGTTTGGCCCACTTTTGCCTGAATTGGGTTAGGGCTCACAGCCGTATCGGTCAGTGTAGTTGCACCAGGGACTATAGATGCTTGTACTTTATCTCCTTGTGCAAAAACTGTATTAAAGTTTCCACTCATGCCTACAGTCATAATACTTAAAGCTGCAACGAAGCAGACTGTAAGATAAATCGCTTTATTCATTAAACTATTGAATTCAAAATAGTATATAAGGTTAAATAAGGAACAGTGTTGATGGATTTTTAAGAGATAGTTTACTATCATGGCTTTGAATCGAAAATAAATACTTAAGAAGTATTGATCTTTGCGTTACCGCATTTTTATTAGATGATTGATTGGGATTTTAGTATTCTAACATTCAAAATTTGAATGACTTCAAATATTCTTATAATGCAAAAATAGTATCTTGACAAGGGTTTATACTTATAAATAAAAGTAATAAGGCCAAGCCTCTCCATTTACGTTACTAATTAACTATAAACTGAAACCAGTCCTTATTACCCAATCTATCTTGCAGCTAGATTTGTAACACAGTTATTTTATAACAATGTTAGTTTGTATAGCCTATAATCATATTTAAATCCGATCCTGTGATCAGTCTCGAGATTAAATGTCTTCTGAAGATCGACAATGAAAATTACACAATTCGATCATGTAGAGAATACAGTGTTCCCAATGAGTGTCTTTAGTATGCTTGACATATAAAGACATGTAAGGTTTTTTTGAAACAACAATGACGTTACTTGAATTTTAATATTTTATCTTACCAAGCATCAAACAGTATAAAATTAGCACATCTGTTTGCAAATGAATCTAAGCCAGTTAAATATTTGTATGAACATAGTTTTACAAATGCCCATAGATCCAGATTTTCCAAAAAACCATAAGGTTATAGGTAAACATTCGACTGCTGATGGGGATTATTTTCATTTTGTTTGGGGCCCGGGAAGAAAAGATGCAGAATCCTCTACCAATAAAGAAGTTCAGGATGCATACAAAGCAAGAGGGGAAGAATATGTTCCTCTGGGTGTGCACGGTACCTTCGTCGCTGTGGACTGGGATTCTTGCATATCTGATGGCGCATGCGTTGAAGCATGTCCTGTACAGGTATATCAATGGTATAGATCAGAGCAGGATGTTCCAGCCATTGAAATGGTGAATGCAGTAAGTGAGGGAATCGGAGATGATCATAACAGAGAAGGCCGAAAAGACTATACCGACAAACCAGATCCAATTAGAGAAAGAGCTTGCATATGGTGTATGGCATGCGTTACTGTGTGTCCTGCCACATCCATCAAAGTTGATGAGGCAAATTTCCAAATCCATTTGGATGAGGCACAGAACCGTGCTTAAGTCTAAATTGACTAAGAGAAAGCCTAAAAGAGCCTTTCAAATTTTCCAGCAACAGATATTTGTCAATTAACGCAGATACAGATATCGTATTGTCGTTGTCATTTGCCGTCAACTTCCATGATGTTGATAAGCCACCCTAAAGATTCAAATACATTTGCATCTTCTTTAAATCTGTAATTTTGGATATCAGATCATTCAATACAACAATAAAACAGGGAGACCTAAATTATTGATTATTTTTCTCGGGTTTCTCGAATAGAGATTTTATGCAGGAATTAATTTGAGAAAACAAAGAAATTAGCCAATGTATAAGCATCTGTTTGTATTGAATAGTATCTTCAAATTAGTATCATTATTTTCTAGGATATAAATGATAAAGAACTAATTACTATTTATTGGTATTGATATTGGTAAACTATTGGTGAACTATTGGTGAAATTAGACTAGGAGTAAAAAGCGTTCATTTCCGGTTAAGCTCTCTTTAATCAATATCGTAATCAATGTGAATGTAAAATTTGATATTTATGTCTCACGCGATATCGAGCCCTCGAATAATTGTATTTGTGTATTGCTCAAATTGTTTGAGATAGGAATAGAATGCCATATATACTCGTAATACTACAATATCATGATGTCTTTTATTAGCGAGACCATGGAATATTTTCAAGATAGTGAAAATGCCTCTAGGGTCTTGTTAAATCTGACTAGAAATGATTTACGACTAGTAAAATACTTATTCCAAATGGAAATACAAATTCGTCATATAGGTAATTGTCCACCTTTTGATATACCTTGTCTTACAAGTATTTTGCACGTACAATTGAAAGGAAGGAGAATGCTAAACTGATTGTTGATAATCTGACTCTAATGGACAATAGAGGTCAAACGAATCTGACAATATGTGGATTGATTTGTGAAAAATATATGGGAATTGTCAACAGATGTAAAAGATGAGATCATGGAAATGGAAAAGATTGGAGATGACAATATAGTTGTAGTTTATGGTTCAAATAAATCTCTTCACAAACTTTCCGAATTGTTTAACCGCGTAAAAAAGGAGGTTTTGATTATTCTTCCATCTACAAACGGATTTTTCCGCACCGAAATGTCTGGAGGGTTTAACGAAATAAATAAAATTGGTGCTAAAGGAATCCAAATTAAGATACTGACATTCACTGATAAAGATTATACTTCTGAAATCAAAAGAATAAAGACAAAGTATACCAACATTACTTTCAGAGAGTTAGAACAAGCCAGTGCTTCAATGAGCCGGATTATGATATTTGATAAAGAAATGACAGTTATATGGGAGATTAAGAATGATTATCAAATAGAACATACAGACGCATTGGGAAAAGCTGTGTTTATGGATGCAATCAAAACCTCTGAAACTATTGCATCTATTTTTGAAAGTCTCTGGACCCAGCCTGAAACTCATGCTCGTCTGAAAGAGACTCAAGAGAAACTCAAAGCACATGATAAAATTCAGAGCCGGTTTATGGATCTAGTAACTCATGAGCTACGTACGCCTTTACAATCTGTGTTAGGTTTTACAGAAATACTAAAAGAAGAGATTACAAACGATGAACAGAAGTTTATGCTACGCTTAATCATAACAAATGCAAAAAAGCTCCAAAGATTGTCTGAAAACATTCTGGACATAACACGGCTTGAAAATAATATCTTATACCTTAACAAGGAAGAATTTGATCTGAATGAGTTGGTAAAATCAACGATTGGTGATTATATTACAAATTCCGAGTATACCAAATCTATTTCGTTTGATTATCAAAACTTTGATAGGAAGTATCCGGTAAAAGCAGACAAATTCCGAATCGCACAGGTCATACATGATCTGGTGGATAATTCGGTTAGGTTCACGCAAAACGCTGGGAAAATAGTTCTTACTTTAAGTGAAAAAACAATTCATTCTAAAGAAATAGTTGTCCTGAGTGTAAGTGATAATGGTGAGAATCTAGGGCCAGAAATCCTATCAAGATTGTTTACCAAATTTTCCTTAGACTCGTACTATGGAGTTGGAATCAGCCTTTATTTGTGTAAGAAATTATTAGAAGCCCATGATGGACGAATCTGGGTACTAAATAATAGAAACGAATGTGGTTGTACATTTAGTTTCGGAATTCCCAAGAATGGATAGTCTTGATTAAAAGTGAAACAATTGTACTATCTGTTACTTCTATTGAAATTAATCGTCGAATCGTAGCTTTCGTCAATCTATCCTTTTTTATTTGGTTTAAAGCCTGTTTAGTTTACTTCAAGTTCTCATCAACATGATATCTTATTGTCTGAATATTAGATTCATAGAATGGTGTTAGTAATATGACTTCAACTACAGCCTGAAGATGATCAAGGATATTAGGAAATTGGAATCTTATGCTAAAGTCTTCGCCGCTAAATTCAATCTTCATCCAACTTTTGTTACAGGTTATAGCAATTATTCCTAACTTGCATAATGTTGAACTTATCCTTGCCATGAAGTGATTGTTGGATGTAAGGACGATAGAAATTGAAAGATAGGACATTACGGTATATTTTCCTCTAAATACTAAGGTTTGTGTAATAGATTAAGAATAACATCATTATAAGAATCTTCTGCCTTTTCTAGTTCACGAGATATGTGGCAGCTATATAGTTCTACTAATTCTTACTTATATTGATAACTGTTACTCAATTATCCATCATGAATAATTAAAACGTTTATAACATGTATGAATACTTTATATTTGTAATGATAAGACTATGAGTAAATTAATCTTGAAATGATCAAAAATCAATATAGCACCTCATAGGATCGTTTTAGACTTTAGTTTGCACATCTTTTGACAATAAAGATGTTAATTTTACCTTGAATACACTTTATGTTTCTTAAGTATCGATTGATGCTTATTTCTAGTTTTAAAATGGAATATATTATTAGTTTCAAATCTACTTTGATATGACCATTGCTATCGATCTATTTCCGGAGTATGAACTAACTAATATGACTAGTATCTTCTTTGAGGTCATTATAGGAATCACATTAGGTTTCCTCATTTACTTAATGGATAGGAGAAACTCCAAGAAACAGGAAGAAATTATTTCCAAAATTGGAAACTATGCAGACACACAGGAAAAAGGTTTACGTTTACTTAAGGTAGAGGGTCTATCAAAAATAAGCCTCGGATTATTGAAAATTACGATCGACTATAGGCGAGAATTGGCCAAAATTTCACTTACTAATTTATCATCGAAGGAGCAACTAATTCTAAAGAATTCTCTAATCAGATCGGCAAAAAATAAAGAAATAATGATAGAGATTCGGGAAGAAGGATTCAAGATTAGTCATCTGTCCAAATTGGCTGAATCAGCTGTAGTGTTAGCAGGAATGTTTCAAACATTGTCAATGTCAACGAATAAAGAAGATGATTATTTTATGATGGAAAAAATGAACCTTTCTGCAAATAGTATAATTGAATTAGCTGAACTTATTCATCAGAATATAAGTTCGGAGATGAGTCAGATTAGTCGAAAATAAAAGAGATAGTGTAATGATTCTTCTATGGCTAATTACGTTTTACTGCAACGGAGTATGTAATTATCGATAAATGTTTATCGTGGGTTTTAGGATGGCATATATTTCCTTACCCTCTTCATGCAATTTGAGGAATGAAATCGGTTTATATCCTCTATTACTTTTGATTATTGAATAGATCTTTGTTTTAGGTTCAAAATCTAATTTTCTCAGTTTATCACATTTACTTAACCAATCTTCCATTACTATTGTTGTCTCCGACTTTGATAGATTTCTAACATTTAATAAATAAGGCCCTATTATTCTCCATAAACAATAATTTCTTTGATCTTCTATTGGGGTTTTTAGCAAGTTCTCAATCCAATCAATTCTATCACCTTTTTGATTGAAGTTTGAGGACAATTTACTCGTTAACTTAGAGTTACTTTTTGTTTCTTATTTTCATTTATGTCCTCTTGAGTAATCCATCTTCTAAAGTCCTTGAGCAATAGTTGAATCGGAAGTCTTTTGCCATTCCATTTTTGAATAATCTTTACCCTCTGACTCTTCCTTACTTAATCCACGATTCAAACATTTGGAATTATAGGTCCCTAGAATTCTTACCAAGCTATTTCCATATTTCGGATGATGCAGCGGGTCGGCCTTGCCATTGGTAAAGTAATTCTCTGCAAATTTTAAGAATAATTCTGATACTGAATATTCATGGTATGTGCTAAAGGTGGATTTAAATAGACTTGGGAATTTATCTTTTGCAAACACTTCTTCCTTATCTAAAACCATAGCATCTAACGGTAGATAAATATGATAACCATTACCTGACCAAAGGATCGTTGGTTCCGTACCTAACCGGCAAATCTTATTTGCTATTCTTTTCAATGTCCTGTCTATCTTATCTCTATCATTATCAAAATTAGTTAAATCTAAATCAATGAATGCAAAGTCGGGAGGCTGTCTTACAATCCCTTGGTACTTCACATATTCAGGATAAGCATTAATTCGACAATCAATGTAGTCTGATATTTGGCATTTTCTCAAGATTTCTTTCTTAGAGGTTACGGTGAATTGCCAGTTCTGCTTCAAAGTCATCATCTTCCGCGGGAAATCTTGCTTTTGGTGATCAAAATGCGATAAAATGAAATCTACTGACTCTTCAATAGTATTAAGAATTTTACACCCACCTACGCTAATTATTATAGAAATTGATTTGACAAGTTAGGCCGCCGCTGTGGCTGCGGCACCATCATTAGAATCGTCTTTTGTAGTTCTGTAATACCATCCCTCTCTCGGCTCGACTAATCTTCCTTCCTTCACAAGTCTGTTTATTATCCTGTCTGCGATTTCATCAGTTACGTTTTTTGATACTGCATTTTGATTTTTCAATATTGCATTTCTAATCTTCAGACGATTAAGTAGTTCATGTCCCTTCTCCTTCTTTGCTTCTTTGGGTTTAATTTTTCAAACTCTTTTATGACAGTATCACTTAGTGAATCAAAGTGTATACTCTTCCTCCATATTATCAAATTCTTTGAGTTCCTTATCTTTTGAATTCCTGACACTTATGACACTTATGACACTTTCTGAAGGGGCCTGCCCATTATTTTCAAGAATTTCAGAGGTAACGATTTCAGATGTAAGTATGTTCTTAGAATTAGGATTATGACTAGCTGATAATCCATTAGTCTTATCTAATTCTTGTAGCTGTTTATCATCATCTTGTTTTGTCTTATCTATAATTTCATTGTTATAGTCAACTGTAGTTGAATCCGAACCGGCTCCCGTAATTACGGGAGCCGGTTCGCTCATCTTTGTAAGACTATTATCAATACTAATATTCTTAATAATTAATTCATTTGCGTGGCCATTTTCCTTGTCCATTGAACATTCATTTTCTTTCTCTAAATCAGGGGAGGCACTCTCTACAAGTGTCATATCCGTCATTGTGTCAGGCTCACAATAACGATCTGCATCCCATATTTTATCTGACTTTGAATCCAAGATTCGAATCTCATCAATTATTTCATACTGCTTACCTAGCTTCTCCAACCAACTTTTATTCACTCTGATCACACGCTTCGTTACACCATATGCACAAATCTTATCTGGAACTGCATTAAACTTCGATTTTAATATCTGAGTTATCTTCTTCTTGGAAATATCCATGCCATCTGGGGTTATGATTGTAGAATCCATATAATCATCCCAATTGTTATCCGACCCATCCAAGGTCCTTCTTACTGCTTTAAAGATCTCTTCATCAGTAAACTGGTAAACTTCTTTAAAATCTTTAGAAGTATTTGAAATAAGCTCATTTAATGCTTCTAGTATCTTTGACTCTGTCGAATTGCTTTTTATCTTTGACTTTTCATTTATTAGGACAGACAGGGATTTGCGAATTGGCTCTAAGCATTCCGAACCGTTAAAAAGTCTTAATAGAGGCTTTGTAAGTTCTGCATTTCTGTTCTTGATATTCAGCTTTATTTCTTTGAATTCATCTTTTTGATGCAAAATCTTGAACACAAAAAGAGTTTTTCGTAAGTCTGATAGCTTTTTATATAATTCAGATTTATCGTCTTTTACAACATCTTTAATATTATATTGGATATCCCCAACTAAAGAACTTGAAAATAAATGATCTATCCAATACACCTCTAATATTCCTCTCGTCTGGTATTTCTTCCATTGTCAATATTTATGATCAAAATATCGGAAATAGCGCTTTATTTCTCCTGGTTCCACATTTTTAGAAAATTCAATTTTGGAACAGTGCCACCACTAGCATACCTAACATAAAATTCTTCTTATCTTTATTTTTCTCAATATCATCAGCCTCGTCTTCTGCAATTGTTCCTTGACCCTCTTGAATATCTCCTAAAAAAGTAAAATAATTCGGGGCGTAGCTGCAGTTACATAGAACACTCTATATCCTAAATGCTTTAACACCAACAGGGCTGAATTCTTACCTGAACCGTTCTCACCTATAAAGATATTATAATGCGTTGTACCGAATTTATCTTGAAAATAGCTGTAGATTATGTCTGCAGACAATACGACTCTAGTATGCTCTGGAACATTAACATACAACTTAAATTCAGATTGTACCTTTGCATAAAGCGAATCAAAGGTTTCCTTTCTGGCTTTCACAAAGTATTTCTCTAACTCCTCTTCGCTTTCGAATTTATAAGGTAAAGGATTGACCGTAGTTAAACTATCTTTAGGTAAGAATGTATTCCCAGCTACTTCAATTCGTTCTTCAAGAGAATAACCATTGCCTGAATCATCGGAAGTGACAAAGTAAGGCTTGTTATCAACTAGAATCGATTCGTATACCTTTCCGTCAAATACATATTTCCTCAATTGAAAAGTCCTTTTACTATCTATAGCAGCTTGAGATTCATTATTATTCTGCATCTCTTCGATGTTATTCAAATCTTCATAGATCACACTTTCAATAGCTATGTACTGTGCAGTAGATAGATTAGGTATTGCTGCCTTGACCTTTCTTTCCAATTCTTTAAATGATTTCTCTATAGCATCAACTTTAAAGGCCTGAAAAATTACTTTGTCCTTAAACCGGCTCGTAAGTTGAATCTTAATCAGCCTACTCGTATCAATATATTCAAAGGTAGATATTATTTCAGATAGTTCCTCAGATGTGGGAAATCGGATGGAACTCATTCTGCCTTTCCTTCCCCCTTTACTATAGGCTCGCTTACATATTCATCAATTTCATCCCATATTTCATCAAAGTATGCTAACGCTGCTCTAATAGCCCCGACGTCTTCTACTTGCAATGATAATTCTTTATCTAAATCCAGTTTGGTCTGTTCACGGCTTGAAATTGTAATTGTTGACGAGATATCATCCGTGTCTACACCTAATGATGGTTCTTCCGAAGGATCATAATATTTAATAGCATACATTCCTCTTACCCCTTTCTCTCTAAGCCAAAAATTTGCAAATTCAAGTTCATCATAACCCACTATGCATCAACCTCGTTAACCAGCCTTAGCATACTTTCAAAATCATCCGTATTACTAATCACTGAAGTATACTGAATATCATTTAGACTACTGTAATATTCATAAACCATAATTTCCGAATTAAAGATTGGAAATGTAGAATTTCCGTTACACATTTCTAAATACGCTCCAGTTTGGTTGGTTCTGCAAAACCAACTGAACTCTGTTTTGCTGCCCCTTCGTTTACTTGTATTAACTCATTAATTATATCGTCGTGAGTCTGTTCTTTGCGTCCTAGTTTGCATAATTTATTATGCGATTCATTACTAATTCCAAAATTAGTTGACATGTAGTTTTCATAAGTATTAACGCTTATACGTATCCTATTCAGTATCCTAAATTCTGGTTCGAAATGGATATAGGACAGAATTTTATAGTTACAGATTTCTCGTCCGAACGGGAAAAAAAGATAACTCATTACATTATAAATCACCCAAACTGTAGCGCAAATAAGGTTATAGTATATTGCAGTCAGACTGGTGGACCAGTTAAGAGAACCGTGGAAGGAATTTTAGCCAAGCTCGAGGAGGACGGAATAGTTACCGAAAAACCTAATCCAAATGATAAAAGAGCTTTTTGTTTAACAGTTGAATCAGAGAATTTGATAGAAATACTACCTAGAGATTTGGAGAATATTTTTTCAAAGGTATTGGCCTTTACAAAGTTAATAACGACTATAGTTGAAAATCGTAATTTGGTAGGCGATAAACCTTTACCGAACCATATTTCAGAAAGAGTGACCTACGAGGCAAAAAGTTCTCTACCCTTTTTACCATATTATTTGATAGAAATCATAACTTCATTCTATATGTTCTATTTCAGCTTTGTATTACCGCAAAAAATTGAAAATCAAAAATTGATTACTAAACTTTATTCATGGTATTTTGAGAACCTCTAAGGCTTATTCATTTCTTCTAACTGAATTAAGCAATATTATATCTTCAAGAGATATTGCTATGCTCGCCAAATCTAAAATCAATATGGGTAATTTTGAAAATGAACGTCCTGGACTATATCCTATCTATAGGACTGTGAGGATATGTAGGATTAATGGTATCGAAAACCAATTATACGATGTTTTAGATGAACTTTGGATGAGAAATGAGAAATCATCTGGTTTGTTATATGCTTTAAATGACGATGAGACTACACTTTCAAAAAAGCATCCTATAGATG
>JARFXS010000259.1 GCA_029194465.1 Candidatus Nitrosocosmicus sp. | reverse complement strand
AAGGGGTTCTAGTTATAGACAATACAGCTACTGGACCAGGAAAGGGAGGAATAAGATTTGCAGAAAGTGTTACCCCATCAGAGGTATTTCGACTTGCCAGAACGATGACATGGAAATGTGCATCAGCCGGACTTCCCTTTGGAGGTGCCAAGGGTGGTATCATAGCAAATCCAAACAAAGTCAATAAAGTAGAATGGATGAAATCTTTTGCAAAAATGATAAAACCGTATTGCCCAACTCAGTATATTGCAGCTACTGACGTAGGAACGACAGAATTGGACATGGCTGTTTTTGCGCATGAAATAGGTGATATGCATTCATGTACAGGCAAGCCACAAGAACTTGGGGGGATCCCCCATGAGCTAGGTACAACTGGATACGGTGTGAGCGTTGCATTAAGAACTACAATTGACTTTTTAAAGGAAATTAAACGAAAAGAGATAAAGACTTCTAAACCACTTACCAATCTCTATAATGAAGTTGATACTAAAAATAGGGAGCTCAAGGTAGTTATTCAAGGATTCGGAAATGTAGGCTCTTTTACTGCAAAGTTCTTGAACGAAATAAATATCAAAGTTATTGGAGTTAGTGATGTCTCAGGATTTCTATATCATAACCAGGGGTTAGATATACCACAATTAATGAATGACATGAGAGAAAAAGACAAATTAAGTGAGCTTTCTGACATTCAGAAAAAACATAATTATAATATTTTAGACAAAGATGAAATCTTTGATGTTGATGCAGATATTTTCATCCCTGCTGCACTGACCGGTGTTATAAACGATAATACTGCATCCAGGTTATTAGACCACAATGTAAAAATTATCGTAGAGGCTGCAAATATTCCAACAACCCAAACGGCTGATCAATATTTGATAGATAATGGAATGCTGATAATTCCTGATTTTCTTGCAAATTCCGGCGGTGTAATTGGATCGTTTGTAGAATATCAAGGTAGAACTGAAAAAGAAGCCTTTGATCTAATTCAATATAAAATCACAAACAACGTACGAAATGCCCTTTACAATTCGATTCGTATGGATGATTCTCAAACTGAATCTTCAAACGTTGATGTAAGACGAGCCGCTATGGAAATATCAAAGCAAATCGTTTACAGGGCAATGTTGTTAAGAAAAGGTGCTATTAACGTTGCACGAGAAGCGTATGCAAGAAAGGAGCGAGTCATTTATTAACTTTAGATCTTGGATAAATCATCGATGCCATGTGATTATATTTATATAGATCAGAACTTTGGGTTTTTGAGCTAGAACTTTTACGGCTGTGGAGCATACTTCAAACAAGGTATCTGTTTGTCACAATACTCTTCTTTAATAGAAAAAACTCTACTTTAATTGTGTGAATTTTATTTTGCAACGTAGAATATGATTATCCATGGGATCGGATCTAATTATTTAATCCATTCTTGTACTTCTAGATATTCTATTAGTCTGAGCATTTCTTGAATTCTTGCTTCTCCACCTACTTGATTTTTACATAATTCATAATGTTCTATAGCCTTTTGTCCTAATCTATGGAC
>JARFXS010000258.1 GCA_029194465.1 Candidatus Nitrosocosmicus sp. | reverse complement strand
ACCTAGCAGAAGATAAATTCATTGCCAATTTGCTTGGGAAAGTATTATATAAACTTATTTAAAGAATCCAATTTTCAGTTGTCGGGAATGGGCCTCGAAGTCAATATGATCACTGATTCATGTTCTTAGACATTATTCAAAGAGACTTGGTCTATTTGATTATTACACTACCAGTTCTTAATTAAATTAAGTTACAACAGCTGATTAGAAGTATAGTGACCAAAAGTTTACTATTTTGATCAAAGTGTACTTGACCACCATCTCTTATCCAATTCTCTGCGAGGTCTATCACCATATATTACAGCACTATCTTTTTCCCAAGGTATGTATTCCCATTTCCATATTTTGTGATTCGTATCATGATAAGACATTGCATGGTTTGCTGTATTGACAAAAACAATAGGATGTTTTTTATCATTAAAATAATATCTTATTTCATGAGTTGGGATATCACCACCGAGAGGTTTATCGCCATGGATATTATCATCTTCGAGGCTGTGTTCTCCACTAAAGATACCTTTGAATTGAAACTTTGCAGGTATTCCTTTATCCATTATGATCTTAAAACTTTCAATATCAGTCACTCGTCCATATATTAAAAATCTAACCATTCTATAGATCTTGTCTAGTCTGTAATGATTTCTTAGGTGTTCATTTTCAAATAATATGGTAACCTCGTACGCATTTACATCAATCTTGTAACTATGTACTTCCCTTACAAAATTTTTCCATGAATCTATTGCAGCCTGATATATTACCGGAACAATTCTATTATTCTCAGCTATGTCTTCTACCAAGAACATATTTTTTTTAGAATCTGTAATAGGATGCTCCAATGATTTCATCATATCTGTGTAAATTCGATATATCTCACTATTTTCTAGAGTATTACCATTTTCTTCAGAAGTCCATTGCCATATGTAATAATCCTTGTTTAGTCTTATAACCCATCTTCGTCTTAACTGACCATATTTCTTTTTTATGTTCTGCAATGGTTCTCTATACTGTTTTTCTACAGGATATTGTATCGCATCTGATTTCACATCAAACCCTAGCATATATTTTACTTTAACGTCTTTTTTTCTGTATTTACTATTTACAATTTTATGACTTCGTATTACTACCCTTAATTCATTATCAGATCTTTTAATCCAAGTTACCTTACAATTGTCCCAATCCCATATCTGAGATTCTTTGGTCCAATGAAAAACTTTTTGAAACAATTTTAGTTCTGCATCATACTTGTTTTCCTTATGAGAAAACCATATGACTGAGTAATCTGATGGTGACTCTGTCATATCCTACATGTCTAGCAATCTAACTTAATTTCTTCAATATATAGGATAACCCTATTCTTGTTTCCTTGGTTTTATCATCTTCCTCAACTCCTACAAAACTAAGCCCCAATTCTTTAGGCAATCTTATTCCTCTACTAGGAAAGAATTGCTGAATCTTTTGAAATGTAGATTCTACTTGATTGGATTTAGGAATTGGCAAGAGTCGCTTGAGGTCATCGATATAAGGTCTTAGAACATTTTCTGATGACCATTCTGTAATCC
>JARFXS010000060.1 GCA_029194465.1 Candidatus Nitrosocosmicus sp. | reverse complement strand
ACGGCCATTAAAGCTGATCCGGAGGAACTATCGGCTCTTACCGGAGGAACTACATCAATTGAAGGAATGATAAGGTTAAGAGACAAGTTTAATCTGCAGTTTGTAATTTCAACAAGTAGCAATAGCATTATTTTTTTACACAAGAATATTGTCTATACAATAAAGTTCAAAAAAATCGATAGTCCCGATCATACAGGCCTGGGTGACATTCTCGCGACTGGATTCACCTGTGCTTATCTAAAAGAACGAGACCCACTTTGGGCAATATGTTTTGGAGCTGGATCCGTGATTGCTTCACTGGAATCAAAAAAAAAGGGTGTTCAAAAAGTTCCAGAGAGAATGAATTCAATCGAAAGATTTGCTTCTTATTTCTATAATACTATAAAATTTAAGGTAGTTGATTAGACCAGAAAAATGGAAATAAAAACAAACTTTATTAAATTACCTTAATTAAACAAAGATTCATTATAATGCGAATTGCTTTGTCAGGATTTACCGGTAAAGATTCAACGATATTGAACCAAGTAGTAAAAACACTAGAAGATTCACACATTCAGACACAGATAATGAATGCTTCGAACCAAGATGTGGCTAAAGATGTTGACATGGTATTAGTACCCGGCGGGGACAGAGGTATTCTCAATTACTTTCACAAAACATCGGTGCAGTCAGCTCCTGTTTTGGGCTTGTATGAATCGAATTCTACAGGCTTTCTGGCACAGATTGATGTCAAAGGCATTGATCTGATAAAAGAATCACTAAAGTCAGGTAACTACGAAGTAAGGGAAGAAGAAAGGCTAGCTGTCAAGGTAGATGGAAAAGAAATAGAGCCAGTTCTTAATGACGTTGCAATTTTTTCTAATAAAAGTGCTATCCTGATGGAACATTTTCTCAGGATAAACAATAAAGATATTTGGCATGATAACAGTGATGGAGTAATTATTGCTACTCCAATTGGTTCCACTGCGTACGCAATGTCAGCAGGTGGGCCAATTATTCTCCAAAATTCACACGTGGTTGTAGTAGTTTCGGTCAACTCATTGGACAATACTAGACGCCCTCTCATCGTTTCTGATGAATGTTTTGTAGAGATAGTAGATATAACATCAAGTCACCACTGTGAAGTAATATTGGATGGAACATCTCGTGTAAAGATTACAGATAAATTGCAATGTAACAAACATGAATTTCCTGCTAGATTAGTAACGCTTAACAACAATTATTCTGCCACCAGAATAATAGAGAAAAAAGTAAAGTACGCTGAAGATCTTTTGCGTATGCCACCAAGTGCAAAATTAATTCTCAAAACACTAGAGTATGAAGGCGCCATGACCCAAAAAGATCTAATTAATAAGACCATGTTGCCTGAGAGAACCATTAGGTTATCTTTGTCTCACTTGTTAAATAGGGGATATGTAAAAAGAAAATTTCTCTCAGAGATGCCAGGCAAAAAATCTATGAGCTAAAATTTAGCATCTAGGTAAGGTTTCTAGCCAACTTCTTATTATCGACCGCTGCTTTTATGAAATTTTCAAATGCAGGTTCTGGGAACCCTGGTCGGCTATGAAATTCACCATGATACTGGATACCCAGAAAGAATTTGTGACCTGGTATTTCTAGAATTTCGATCCTTTTTCCAGCATCTGATGATCCAGTAAATCTCATTCCGTTACTCTCAATCATATCTCTATATTCTTGGTTAAATTCATACCTGTGTCTATGACGTTTCTGAACCATGTTTTTTCGATATATTTTTAAAGCAATAGAACCAGGTTTGATCTGAATATTGTGAAGGCCCAATCTCATCGTTCCTCCCATCGCTTTGATTTGTGTTTGTTCGGGCATATACAAAACCACTGGGTTGTTAGTCTTCGAATTAATTTCTGTTGAATTTGCATCGGCTAGTTTACATACATTTCTCGCATACTCTACGATTGCAAGCTGAAATCCGAAACAAATCCCCAAAAATGGAACTTCATTTACCCTTGCAAAATTGCATGAATTGATTATACCTTCGCTACCCCTACTTCCAAATCCTCCGGGAACCAAAATACCATCAAATTCCTTCAAGAATTCAAAAATCTGAGGTTTAGTATAATTGCCGGATTTGTTCGAACCGGAGTATTCTAATCTTTCAGAATCTATCCAATCTATAATTATTTCCTTGGAGAATTTAGCACCAGTATGGAGTAACGCTTGGGATACACTCACATAGCTATCTTTCAAATCTACATATTTGCCTATTATAGCTATTTTCACACTCCCATCGAATTTTAAGAAGGAATTGGCAATCTTATTCCATTTCAAAATTCGTGGGGTCAAGTTCAAATTCAAACTCTTTGAAATTACTTTCGTAATCCCCTGATCGAATAGAATTTTAGGGACAGAATAAATTGAGGGTGCATCATGGCTAGACATGACGCACTCCGTCGGAATACTAGCAAAAAGTGAAATTTTTCTGATCGTTTCTCTCGTTAACGGAGTTCTACATCTGACCGCCAATAGGTCAGGCTGGATCCCTATCCTGCGCAATTCCTGTACGCTATGTTGGGTAGGCTTTGTTTTTTGTTCTCCTACTGCATCTAGTACTGGAGCCAAGGTTACATGGACAAAGAAAGTATTTGTATACCCATCTTCTAATTCCATCTGTCTTAACGCTTCTAAAAAGGGTAAGCTTTCTATATCCCCAACTGTTCCACCACATTCCACTACCATAATTTCTAAATTCTCTTCTAAGGATATCTTTCTCAACTGTTTTTTTATTTCATCTGTTATGTGTGGGATTATTTGCACACACTGGCCAAGGTATTTGCCTTCCCTCTCTAGTCCTATCACATTAGAAAAAATTCGGCCCGCAGTCAAATTATGGCTTGATTTTAAGCTGGTATTAAGAAAACGCTCGTAGTTTCCTATGTCCATATCGCATTCACCACCATCGTCTGTAACGAATACCTCACCATGAGTGAGAGGATTCATTGTTCCTGCATCATAATTTAGATAAGGAGGGTCTATTTTAATGCAAGTCACTTTCAACCCACAAAGTTGTAATAATTTGGCGATAGATGAAGCTACGATTCCTTTCCCTAAGCCAGACATTACTCCCCCAGTTACAAATATAAATTTTGGAGTATTGGTCATAATTACTTTATAGAAAATGTAGATTGAGTCAATGATAATTAAGTGTTTATTATTATTTCAATTGGAATTAATGTTACTAAAATGAAAAGTTTTATTATGGTATTCTACATATAATAAGTATATCATCATGAATTCTTATGAAAATAATGACAATATTTTTGGCAAAGATAATGTCAAAAATGATATTGATAATAGGTTGCCATTTAAAGGGAAAAGTGCCCTAGATGTTTTGCATGAGGATATAGTTAAGGAGAAGGAAAAAAACCTCAGCTTAAAAATCTCAGATATGTATGGTGTAGATTATGAAGAGGCCAACGAAATTCACATAAATTATCATAATTTGAGATTGAAAAAAATGATACAAAAATCTGAAATATTATCAGGTATGAGTGCATTTATCGATAGCAACCTTGATTTGAAAACTCTGTCCACCCAAGTTGCCTTTGGTGAAATTACCGAAAATACCTGCATTGATATTTTGATTAGTGTGATGAAGAATCAGAAAGAGACTAGAGTAAAAGATAGGTACATCAACTTTTATAGTTAGTTAGAAGATTGTAAACCTATTTCTACAACCTAATTTATCGACTAATATGAACACAAATAATCTCAGATTTCCAGGTTCTAAATCGATACTAAAAACACTTGTGAAGAACTCTTTTAAAGCTATTGACGACGGGATGTACGAAATTAATGGAGACCGCGAATATAGCAATCATACTTGTTTAAGCTTACGGAATAATATTTTACAATGTAGGCTGAATCCGCTCTTAACTGAGATAAAATATGCATCTCCATCAAGTGGAACCTTGGTGGACTATAATGATATGAAAGTAGAAGATATCGCAACGACAATGGAAAGGGCTGGGGCTATAGGTATATCTATATTAGCTCAACCATACCTGTTTAATGGATCAATAAGTAATATTCTAAGGGCAAGAAAGTTTGTTACTGTACCCATTTTAATGAAAGATATAGTGGTAAGTGATGTTCAAATCAAGGCTGCAAAAAAAGCCGGTGCTGATTGTATCTTGTTAATAAAAACAGTCTTTGACAGCAACTTGTCGGAGGGGAACTTGGAGACATTGGCGGAGTATGCAAGGAAAATCGGACTAGAAGTAATTTTGGAAACCCATAGTGAAGATGAGTTTAATGAGGCTGTGAAGAGTAACAGTAAATCAAAAAGACCTTTTAGTCTAATCGGTATTAATAACAGGAACCTAAATACACTAGAAGTTGATTTGAACACGACGGTTCAGATATTATCCGAAGTTTCCAAAGGCAATAATATTGTGATTTCAGAAAGTGGTATAAAAGACCAAAAGGATATCATCAAGTTAAAGAGTGCAGGAGCAGACGCATTCTTGATTGGGACAACCTTAATGGAGAAATCTAAAGGAATGGGCCAAAAAATTAAAGAATTAGTCGAGTTACATTAAATCGATAAAGTATTATGTAGCAACTACCTAATTTCATTTCTACATATTTGAAAAGGAATACAGATTTAGGAAAATTTGGAGCCTATGGCGGAAGATATGTTCCAGAGACATTGATCCCAGCCTTAGAAGATCTGGATATATGGTACCAGCGATTGAAAGTGGACAAATCTTTTCAACGCGAACTAGGAAGGTTATTAACAAACTTCGCGGGCAGATCAACTCCACTTTATTATGCCAACAATTTGACCAAAAGTCTTGGTGGCCCCAAGATTTATTTAAAGAGAGAAGATCTGCTACATAGCGGAGCTCATAAGATAAACAATACTTTGGGACAGGCTTTAATAGCCAAAAAAATGGGCAAGACCAGAATCATTGCCGAAACTGGAGCGGGTCAACATGGGGTAGCTACTTCAATTGCTTCAGCAGTTTTTGATCTCAAATCAGAAATTTATATGGGCGCAAAGGATGTAGAAAGGCAACAACTCAATGTTTTTAGGATGAATTTATTGAATTCAAAAGTGCATTCCGTACAATCTGGGTCAAAAACGTTAAAGGATGCGATAAATGAAGCATTGAGAGATTGGATAGCGAATGTTCAAGATACACATTATTTAATTGGTTCTGTTATGGGACCTCATCCATTTCCTACAATGGTAAGAGATTTTCAAAGTGTCATAGGTAAGGAGATTAAGGAACAAATACGTAAACTAACTGGAAAATTGCCTGATGCAGTGATAGCGTGTGTTGGTGGTGGAAGTAACGCTATTGGATCATTTTTCCCATTTATTAACGACAAGAAAGTCAAACTGATAGGTGTAGAAGCTGGGGGAGAGGGTATACGAACTGGTTTCCATGCGGCGACATTGTCAAAGGGAAGAATGGGTATCTTCCACGGAATGAAAAGTTATATTTTGCAGGATGAAAATGGACAGATAAGCGAGGCGCACAGCATTTCTGCTGGACTTGATTACCCTGGAATTGGCCCTGAGCATGCAAACTTAATGGATACTGCTAGAGCCACTTATCCTCACGTGACCGACAAAGAAGCGGTTAAAGCTTTTATGCAATTGTCAAAACTTGAAGGAATAATTCCTGCATTGGAGTCGGCACACGCCGTTGCGTATATCATCAAGAATGCTAAAAATTTCAAGAAGGATGAAACTGTCGTAATAACCGTATCTGGTAGAGGTGACAAAGATTTGCAAATAGTAAGAGATTATCTCTCACAATCAGATGGGAGTCTTAAAAAGAACATGCAAGCTAGAGGAGTCATACATTCTTGAAGGTTGAAAATAACGTTACCCGAACTTTTAGTAATTTAGCACAAAAGAATGAGAAGGCATTGATTGGTTATATCGTAGGAGGTTACCCTACGCTTGATCTTTCTAGAAAGATTATTGAACAATTGATTCTCTCTGGAGTAGACATTATTGAGATAGGGGTGCCATTTTCTGATCCGATGGCAGATGGACCGATGATCCAAGATGCATTTGTGAAGACTCTCAATTCTGGAATTTCTCCGAAAGACTGCCTAACCTTGGTAAAGTCAATTCGGGAAAAAGACAAGCAAACTCCGATGTTATTAATGACATATTCAAATATACTTTATTCTAATGGATTAGAAAAATTCTTAATTCAGTCTAAAAACTGTGATATAGACGGTTTCATAGTGCCAGATCTGAATTTTGAGGAAGCTGATGACTATTTAGATATAACCAATAAATTGGGTCTTTCCACGGTTTTCCTGACCTCTCCTAACACTAGTATCCAGAGATTAAGGAGGATAATCGCCCTATCCACCGGTTTTGTTTACATGGTATCAGTTTTTGGAATAACAGGATCAAGAAATAAGTTTGAAAAATACACCTTTGATTCTATATCCCGTTCAAAAGCAATTGTTTCCTCATATAGTAAACATTTGGCTGTAGGTTTTGGGATTAGCACTCCCAAAGACGGACAGAGAATGATAGAGTCTGGCGCAGATGGAATTATTGTTGGAAGCTCTTTGGTTAATATTATTACCAAAAATAAGAACGATCAAAGTAAGATGCTGTCAGAATTAGACATTTTTGTCAAAGAATTGAAAACAATTTGCAAGGTCTCAAATTAAGAATCATTTTTTGAATTGTAACTTCATGATATGAATGAAATTCAACTAAAAGATCGTTTCTTGAATTTTCTAAACCAAAACCTGGGAAACGACTTTTTTGGAAATTATTCAAACCAAAACGAAAAATATATTGAGATCAAAAATGAAGCTCTAAATAGAAAATTTGATTTCGTATTAGCAGTATGTAAAACAAAAAATATCAAAAAAAAGGATATTAGGATTAGTACAATTGAGATGGATGATGATTTAAAGAATATTTTTGTCAGATCAAATTTACTAAAGACAATTTCTAAGAGTTACAAAATAAATATTGAAAAAATTGCTCTATTTCCTATAGAAGTTAAGTCAGACAAAGATAAACTTGATGAGAGACTGGCCAATCAAATAATTGAAGCAATTCTTTCATTTGGTCGTTCAATAGTACTCCTAGACAGTAAACATTCTTCAAAATTAATAAAAAATGGGTTATCTCGGATATTACCTTCCACTTTGATAGGGTATTTTGGTGAAACTGACGAATTCGCGGTCATAAATAGACATGACCGGGTGTATTCAGATAGTTTGTTAAACGTAAATAAGATGCACCTTATCAGGACACTGGAAAAAACTAACTGTCAGATTAATGTTACCAAACTGTATAATAATTTAAGGAGAATTCAATCGATTCATCAAAGGTTGATTTATGATCAGATATTCCAGAGTGAACAATATCTCCTAGATGACGAAGTAAAATTCCTGAAAGAACTTTCATCATTGAATCTAAAAATTAATGTCAAAAAAGAGATTATTAAGACAATCCAGCAGCATAAGAATCATAAAATTACAGATTTTACAGAGTAGTGGTTACTAGGCCGGTATTATCGCTAGCGTACCCCAAAAAATTCATCCGAATCAGATGGGTCCTTCCAGCTCCAAAGGTAATAGATATTTCAAGATCATCTAGTTTATCCGATGAATCTCTTCCCTCCAATTCTAAAATAACAACATGGATTGTTTCATGAGCAATTACTCTTTCAATGAGATCTTCGATATTTGTAAAGCTTTTAGTATTTGATAATTCGGAAGTTTTAGAGACTATAAACATCAGCGAATAGTCTTCTTCCGAATTGGGTTCAGCAATCGGATTATCGTATGTACAATATTCTTGAGAATCATCATATGAACAGGCTAGGATGAAATCCACTATTCCCACATCTTATGAGCAACAATTCTGAGAAAAAAACATTTCATTTGTTAACGAATAAGTATGGAATATATCAAACTAAATATTCTAATTAGTAAATATGCGAATATTACAGTTACATGTAGATTTTGTTGAATATTTGCCTGTCAAAAAGGAGATAGATGATGCTGAACCTTTGCTAAAGAATGAGAAAGAGCTCATTGAAGATACCGTCGTCATACTTACATCTATAGAAAATGGAGATGATGAAACTCTAATTGAAGACTTTGTAAAGGAAACTTTAGATTACCTTAAGAAAATCAAATGTAACTCTGTTCTAATTTATCCATATGCACATCTTAGTTCTAGTCTAGAGGCCCCAAAGAGTGCATTCAAACTAATGACCCAACTAGAAGATGCTTTAAGGGCAAGTACCGATACAATTGTGGTTAGGAGAGCTCCCTTTGGATGGACAAAAGAGCTAGGGATAAAGGTAAAAGGACATCCATTGTCTGAAAATTCTAGAGCTATCGTTAAAAAAAATACTGAGAGACAGCCAGGAACTTTAGTTGAAGTTGTTTCTTCAAAATCAGACGCAATTGACAATGAAGGCTCAGTTTCCAGTGCTTTAGCCGCTGAGAAAGATCTAAAATCTAATTGGTATGTGCTAACCGTTGAGGGCGCCTTAATCCCTTATGATGGTTACAAGTTCAAGAAATCTGAAATAAATCTAGAGAATTTGTTCAAATATGAAATCCTTCGAAAAAGGACGGTGGAAGACCAACCTCCACATGTAAAGCTGATGCGAAAATTAGGTCTAGCCGATTATGAACCTGCTTCTGATTCTGGTAATATGCGATTTTATCCAAAAGGTCGGTTGATAAAATCGTTACTAGAACAATTTGTAACCAAGAAAGTTTCACAGTACGGTGGATTGGAAGTAGAAACTCCCATCATGTATGATTCTCACCATCCATCGATGGAGAGTTACTTCAATCGATTTCCTGCAAGACAGTACAATATCAAATCTGATCAGAAAGATTTGTTCTTGAGATTTGCTGCCTGTTTTGGCCAGTTCCTAATGACCAAAGATTTTCAAATATCATACAAGAATTTACCACTCAAACTATACGAGCTGACTAGATACAGCTTCAGGAGAGAAAAGAGCGGTGAATTAGTTGGATTAAGGCGATTGCGTGCTTTTAGTATGCCTGATTGCCATGCATTCTGTCAAGATATTAATCAAGCAAAAATCGAATTTTTGAAGCGACTTGATTTATCTGTATCAGTAATGGAAGAAATTGGAATTACTCCTGAAAAGGATTTAGAAATGGCCATAAGATTTACTAAAGAATTTTATACCAATAACAAAGAGTTTGTTCAAAATTTGGTATCAAAGATTGGTAAACCAGTTCTCGTAGAAATGTGGGACGATAGATTCTTTTATTTTGTACTAAAATGGGAGTTTAATTTTCTAGATAACTCTGGCAAAGCTTCTGCGCTGGCTACAGATCAAATTGATATTGAAAATGGTGAACGATACGGCATTACCTTCATAGATGAGTCGGGTAATAAGAAAAATCCCATAATTTTGCATAACTCACCTAGCGGGGCGATTGAGCGAGTCATTTTTGCCTTGCTTGAAAAATCTGCCAAAATGATGAAGGAAGGTAAAACACCGTATTTACCTCTTTGGCTGATGAATACACAAGTAAGAATAATTCCTGTTAGAGATGAATTTATCCCTAAATGTGCTGAACTTTTAGACCAACTAAAGACTAACTCTATCCGCGCCGACATTGATGATAGGGAGGATACTCTATCCAAGAAGATTCGAGAGGCCGAAACTGAATGGATTCATTATACAGTAATTATAGGCGAGAAGGAAGTTGCCACTAATTCGATTTCAGTCCGAGATAGGTTAAAAAAATCAAGCTATTCCACAAGCATAGATGAATTGGTAAAATTAATCAAAGAACCCATGAAAGGTAAGCCTGACCTTCCCATCAATTTACCTGAGTACCTCTCAAAGAGACCAAGAATTGCTTCTTAGTGTGTTGGATCTAGTAAAAGGACAGGACTTATAGATTGGAAATGTATGGTCTGGACAATATCCTAAGTAGAGTTTGAGTAGCCAACGCTCCTTCTCTGTAATCATTGTTTTTTAATCCCGTTTCCACAAAATCAAGCCCAACTAATCTTGCTGAATCGCTTATGCTATTGACAAGTTCTAATATTTGAAAGGGATTCAATCCAAATGGTTCTGGTGTTCCCGTGCAAGGTAAATATGATATATCATAAACATCTATATCAAATGAAATATAAATATCCCGATTATAACTATGTGATTTTAACCACCGTGAAACCGTCTCTAGGGAACTGTTACAATCCCATGCATCAAAAGTAGTAACACCGTTGTCGAAGGCGAATTTATTCTCTTCCCTATCTCCTTGTCTTATACCGATTTGGATCAAATCATTCCCTCTAAGATAACCTTCTCTAATCAGATGATAAAAGGGAGTTGTATGGCACATTGACATACCCTGATAAACCGATTTCATATCACGATGAGCGTCAAAATGGATCAGTAAAGGATTGTTTTTAGAAAGCTCCTTATAAATGGAATATGTAATCGTGTGTTCTCCTCCTAAGATTACTGGTATTTTGTTTAATTCTTTTAATATGCTCAACACTGACGACAACTTGTTGTCAAAGTCTATCCAAAATTTGCTAATTTCTTTAATATCGGTTATCTTATCCTCCCTAGGTTTCACAAAATTCACATCCCCAATATCATAAATCAATGCCTTTTCATAAATCTCAATATTATCTTCAAAAACAAGAGTTTCGATTTGTTTTGCTGAAGCGATTCGAATTGCTTCAGGTCCAAAAGAGGTAGTTTTTCCAAATGTAGTCGTAATGTCGGTTGGGATTCCAACCATACATATTTTTGATTCTTCAAAAGTAATAGGAATAGGAATATCACAAAAAGTATATCCTGCGGCTGTGTTCTCTGGAGGTGTAAATAAGCTTTCCAAATAAGAGATTTTATCCATGATTATTCAATTATGATCAAAGAGTTATTTTGAAGGATATTTAAGTCCAAAACAACTCATCGAGGTTGGATTGCCTGGGTTTTCCTATTATAGATTTAAAATTCAAATTTAATGATGACAAGATTTGATCAAAAGTAGACTCCATCGTATCAAGATATTTCTCAGTATCTATGTCCATTTTGTTTGCCAATTCAACTGGTTTTACTCCTTCAATAGTTCTTGTTTTAACGTAAGAAATAATGTCTCCGGCTTTGAGTTGTCGGCCTAGCTCTACAAGTTGTTTTGCTGCCTTTATGTGCTGAGGGATCCCCTTTATGCTTTCCATACTTTTATCTTTACCATCTAAAGAAATGGCGCGATGGTTTTTATTTCCTTGAAATTTGATCCCGTATTTTTCTGGCGATTTATTTATCATTACATTAAAGCTTAAATCTGGTAAAGGAATGTTTTTCTTCTCAAGGTCTTCTGCAAGGGAATGCACTATTTTTTTTATTCTTGTTTTAGCATTAGCAAAATCTTTCTCTGTGAAAATATCTTTTAGCACATTTAATATCTCGTAAAATGCGTTTCTAATAAACGGAGGAGTATGAGATTTTTTTCCAGTTAGCCCCTTGACATCGACAGTACCATCTTCAAGTACGCCCAAATAATTTTTCTTTAGATCACTAAAAACTACATACCTATAGCGCTTATCAATTTCTAAATCAACTCCTAGTTCTGACTTAGCCCAATTAGATATTGTATTCAGGCTATCAGGACTTGGATTTTTCAAAAATAGCGAGTCGGTGTCCCCATAAATTACCTTGATTTGATTTTCATCGCATTTTTTGATCGTTCTCGTCGTTGTTGTTCTGCCGATGGCGGCAGTAGCTTCTGCGACAGGCAGGCAGTAGAGTGGAAATATCTCAGCTCCCATTACTCCATAAGTAGCATTTAGAATTACCTTAATTGCCTGACTCACAACACCATAAAGCTGTTTGTCGTCTTTGCCTAGGCTAGGGTCTTTAGACAAATGCTTATAATAATTTACACGTAAATCACGTAACGTTCCAATTAATATTGAAGTCATACCCCTTTTTTTTCTACAAATCCAATGGGTTGTTCCTTCGATATGATTTAACATATTATCTTTGCACTCCTTGTGAGGACAATTCACGGTTTCATATGACAAATTGTGTACCTTAATTATGCTAGGATACAAACTTGCAAAATCTACCACAACTACGTTAAAGTGGATCCCAAGTTCAGGTTCTACGACTAATCCACCACGGTATTTTTTCTCCTTAATTATTGCAGTAGTTGATGAAGATCCTTTTTGAAGTAACTCATCTCTTCGAGGTATGAGAATATTCTGTTGTCGATGCTCAAAAAACATCAAGGACCGAATCCATTGATTGACTCCGAATCTTGTAATATCCTCAATAGACATTCTTGAGATTCTCGAAATTATTATTATTAGTTTCATGAGCAAGCTGTCGTTAAAAGAGCTCAATCTGTAAGTTAGATCAGCGTCCTTAAGACAATATTCTGCCAGTTTTTCTAAAGAAAGATCGCTAATGCTTCCCTCAAATTCAATTTTTGTGTCCTCCAATAGTGCCTCACATATGGCTCTCAAAGTGAATTCAGAGTATTTATGGCTAAAAGCATAGTTTTGCACGGATTTATTCTGAAATGTCCTAAAAAGATCGATATGAATTCCTGATTTAATAGTAACTGGATCTGCTTGTATTCCTCTTTTTATAAATGACTCTCTTTTTACAAGTATGGGGACCTGATCTTTATCTATTGGTTTTCCTTCTGCAGGATCAATCGCAGGATCCTGAGATCTTGCATATAAATAAGGCAAGTCGAAATCATCACCGTTGTAAGTTAGCACGACCGGATACTGCCCCAACACATCGAAACAGAACAATAGCATCTCCTTTTCTGAATTACAAAGTACTATGCTTGGGTCTAATGTTTTCGAATCTATAGTCTCATCTCTTTTGAGAACATAAACTTTCTTAAACCCATCAGATGCTGACAAGCCAATAGCCGTTATTAATCGATCATGGTCTCGTGCAGTGGGCATTCTTCCCTCTTCAGAATCAACTTCTATGTCTATAGCAATTCTCTTTATGTCAGGTATAGGCTGGTTCAACAACCGAGACCATTTCAGCAAGTACTTGTCATACTCATTGCTATTGAAATTATTCTGGAATTTGTTAGAGGTAAACAGGTTCTCTAAATATTGATTTACCTTTTTTGGTATTGGGAATTCATGAAATATCAGGTCGTTGCCAATTCTTTTATAAAAAGCCCCCGGAATTAGACCTAAATCATAGAGATAGCTCTCATGATATTTTATGTCTGCTTCCCAGGAAGTAACTTTTTCCCTAAAACTAGTATCCGTACCCCCAATTGACAATGGGTCAGGTGCCAATATCTTGAGTATCTCTATTTCTTCATCTACAATATCATCCACTTTTTTCACTTGCTTAATTTGGAATTTAGTTGGATCTTGTTCCACTGCACTCTTTGCTTCAACTTCAAATTTTTTTTTGACGAAACAGTATGGTTGATGTTTTTTTGAAGTAGAATTTCCTACAAAATACTCGCTCCAAAAATAAATTTGTGAGTCAGAAGGATTATAAAACTTGAGGAAAACAGATTTTTTTTCCCCTACATAAAAGGATGAAAGTAGTAAGGACGGTATATCCTCAGGTAGTTTTTTTAAATAATATTCATCATTCTTCTCTGATGCCAATTTTACTTGCTGCACTATTGTTTATTTTATTCTACCTTTTAAAAATTAATTAGTTCGATATCAATCTAGCATGTCCGGTCTGTTACGGTAAAATGCAAGGGTTATCAAACTCTGATTGATGCAATTAAAAATTAGTCCCGATTAATAAGATATTCTCAGCCATTCCTATAGGACAAATCAAGCATTTAACACATCCAGCACTTTAGGTTATTACCTCACACACATACATTCAGTTTTAATAACAGTGAAGTTCCGTTGTTGTTGAATTTAATACATGTTTTTTACGAGTTATACCAAATGAAGACTACGGTAAACCCTATAGCCTGGTTTTTAATTATGATCGTCCACACCATATGTAGATTGCATAAAGATATCAGGCTACTCTTTTTTTTGATGCAGTTCCATAGGGGATTGGGATTAAAACTGAATCGGATACTGGAAATATTTTAGATATTTTTTGTAACCCTAAAGTTAATATTATCATTTAACTAAACACTTGTGAACGCATCCAAGACAAAAGGCGGCGTCGGTAATGAAGTTGGCTAATGCCACAATGTGATTTACAGACCTCCAGGTGCGCTCTTTACAGTAATCATAGAATCATGAGTATTTCGGTATGAGATCGAGCCTATAAGGATCGAACATTAAAATACATCTAAATAGATTCATCACAACATATTGGAGATTCGATCAAAAAAATCAGTGCTGACCTGATAGATTGAATCTGACATGGGAATGATCAGATAGATGATATCGAATTATAGATCACTGTAATG
>JARFXS010000257.1 GCA_029194465.1 Candidatus Nitrosocosmicus sp. | reverse complement strand
CTATCTGATACTGCATTGAAATCAGACTGAACCTCATGATGATGAGCAGCATTAGCAATCAACAAGCTCGTAGAATATCCAATGATATCTGCACCTAATGCAGCCGCTCTTACAATTCTTCCGCTATTATTAACATCTCCAGCAACTATTAGTACTGTTCCATCATTTTCCTTACCAGCATAGTAACGGTTTATTGCACTTTTTATATCGTGTATAACCTTAATCGCATGCATTTCTTTGTTTTTTGATTTATCTATTATCTTGATAGTATTTGCAATAATCCCATCAGCACCTGCGTCTAACAATGGTTCTAGATATTTTTCAAAAGTATTGTCTACCTCAACAAGTATTGGACCATCAAAATCTTTTCTTATATCGGTTAGAAATTGAATAGACTTTTCATCATTGCATTGAAATACAAGGCCTTCCGTGTTGTACTCAACTTTTTCTTCTAATATTTTCGTTCTTTTATTTATTCTTCTAAAATGTGGGTAATTTCTATTTTCTATTCTATTTTCTGAAATAAGTCCTAAATTCGTGTTCTCAAAAGTCTTGAGCCTATTTAATGCACTGTGAAGCGATTCTAATGTCGTATTATCTATTTGTGCGTCATTATCATAAATTATCAAAGGCATTGACAAAGTAACTTTGTTGGGACACTGTCTTCGACCTATGGAAATATCAAGATCAATTATTTCTCGATATGGATCGTATGGAGGACGCGATAGTTGTGCACCTAATGCAGTGATATAATTCCACAAGTCTTGAGTTTTTGCACCATCACCATGCTTTTGTTCAAGTTTTATTTTTTCATCTATAGATATATTGCGAGGAAGACCTGTTTCAGCTAATTCCAAGATAGAAGATCGTATTATGTATTTTTCTTTGATATTCATTTTTTAGTTATCTCCGGAATATCTCTAAGTATTTTATCTAAATCCTTATTCTTTATCTTGTTATAGTAACTCGACGCGTTGGTAGATAATCCTGATACCAAATTTGATATCTCATCAGTAGTATATAGGTCCGCCTTGTTGAGATCCTGTATTCTTTTCTTTCCTAAAGAGCCTACGATATTTTGCAGTTCGATCCTTGTTCCCTTAATATAATTGACTATTCTATTCACACTGGATTGAATGTTTAATTTTTCATATGATCCAGTTAATCCTGCAGGGCAAGTATTGGTATAACAATCTTGAACTAATGTACATCCCATAGATATGAGAAATCCCGTACCTATACCTACTCCATTTGATCCAAGAGCGATGCATTTTGCAATGCGTTTTGAATCCCAGATACCACCGTGAGCAATTAGCTTGAAATCATCCAAATCTCTCTTTGAATAGTAATTATCTATTGCGTCTTTAGCCAACCTTATTGCAGGTATCGTATTTACACCAATGCTATCTCGAATTTCCCAGGGTGCAGCCCCAGTCCCACCTACATAACCGTCTATAGCTGCAGCATCTGCAAAAGATTTGAGTATTATGGCGATATCATCTTGAACTCTTGATGCCCCCACCTTTACAATAATTGGAACATTCCAGTCAGTAAGCTCTCTTAATTCAAGAATTTTTGCAC
>JARFXS010000256.1 GCA_029194465.1 Candidatus Nitrosocosmicus sp. | reverse complement strand
CGTGCTCGAACTGCGCCGTAAGGACGATGGGAAGCCCCTCTGGATTCAGTGGTGGTCCAGACCAGACCCGAGCGGTACCTACACAAGGACGATGTTCATCGACATCACCGAGAAGGTCCTAATGGAGCAGGAAAAACTACAACGGTCAAGATATTGACATCCCTAGTGAAACCATCTTCAGGTAAGGTCAAAATTTTTGGGCACGACATCTCTAAAGAATCATTTTTGGTCAAAAAACGAATTGGATTGGTCTTACAACAACCTAGTTATGAATCCAGACTTACAGTAGAGCAATCATTAGACTTTTATGGTTTCTATTGGGGGATTCCACGTGAAGAAAGAAAGAACAGGATTAAGAAACTATTACATCAATTTGATTTAGAATCTTTCAAAGATATAGTAAATGACGATTTATCCATTGGCCTTAGAAGAAGGGTTCAGATTGCGAGAGAATTCGTTCACAATAAAGATTTGATTTTTCTTGATGAACCTACAATTGGACTAGATCCAAGTGCAAGGCGAAATCTACTAGATCATTTAAGAGAAAAGGTAAGATTGGGATTGACTATCTTCTTAACCACACATAGTATGGAGGAGGCGGAATATCTATGCGATATTATAGCAATTATCAATAAAGGCAAGATTGTAGCCTTGGATACTCCAAAGGGACTAGTACAAGAATATGGATTTAATAAATATGTGGAGATAACGATGAAAGACGCCGTTTCCGAAGTGTGGTTAAATGAGATGAAATCAAAGTTAGAAGATTTTGAGCAAGTCAATGTTATAGGAACTAACACGATAAGATTATTATCTATAAATATTGAAAGTATCATGGTTAAGGTTATTGGATATCTTTCAGACCAAAAACTTGAAATAGAAAATATTGCCATGAATTCATCTAACCTAGAAGACGTATTTTTGACCTTAATCGACAAAAAATAATAGATAGAATCTCCTTTGTGGTTAAAATATACCAACATAATTAACGAATCCTTAAGAATAGGATATAGAAACATTCGGCTTATCTTAGATTCATCTCTAATATTGTGGCAAATTCTATTTCCTGTTGTTTACATTTTCATGGCGGGCTTTACATATTCCGCATTCCTCCCACAGGGCACCATGATTAATGGAATACCTTATTTGCTTTATCTCGCTTCAGGAATGGTAGTCTTTCAAGGAATATGGGGGGCATATATGATGGGTTCGCTTGTATGGGAAGACAAGCGAAATAGCATGCTTATTCAATTGATGACAATTTTGACAGATAGGGTTTCATATGTCGGAGGATACCTAATTTCCACCTTTTTCGTTGTTCTCATTAGTATGGCGATAGTTTTTGTAATTTACCCTTCACTTATCTTAGATTCTAAATTTATGGATAACCCTATTACAAATTTCTTGTTACTAATGTATTCTACACTAACTTTGACAATACTGTTTGGTTGCATATCCTTCATCATTTCCATTAAAAGCAAAACAACGCAGAAATTTAATTTAGCGAACCAAGGAATATTCATGATCTTGAGTTTTCTCTCACCAGCGCTTTTTCCTATACTACAAACGCCGTTCGAGGATATAC
>JARFXS010000255.1 GCA_029194465.1 Candidatus Nitrosocosmicus sp. | reverse complement strand
TATATACCCATACTAATTTCAGCGATATCAAATGCAAGAAAGGAAGACTCTGGTATAGCTTCAGGACTAGTTAATACGACTTATCAGATAGGCTCTGCATTAGGATTGGCAATAATGGTTTCGGTGTCTATGTCCTATTCAGAATCTCTGATGAATATCGGATCCAACATGTTGGAAGCGTTAAACACTGGATTCCATTTATCTTTTGTTGGTGCTGCAATCGCTTCTTCAATTGCTGGAATATTATCGGTATTCTTCATAAGTAAGAAGGCCAAATGATTAAACCTGATTAGATTTTTCTTATTGGAACACGATTCGTCTAAAACCAACTCAACTAATTTGAAAGGAATCCTGTATCACTAACAATAGCATAAGTTATGTTAGAGGTTTCATAATAATCCTACGTTTGGAACACAAAATCAAAATATATGATACTTGGGATATCATATTCTATCTATATCATCTTAAACACATTATTCATAGATCGTGTTTTTTTCGTTTAGACAAAGGAGTAATAAAATAAGACCCAAGGGTATGTACAATTTTCGATTACGATGAAGATTCAAATTGAAGTGGGACTCGAACCCCTGTGCTCAACTTGTGGGTTTATACCAAACAAATAGCTTGAATAATACAAATTCGATTAAGTGGTAAACAGAGTCTTTCATGACACTTCATCTATCTATTGGTTTGAATAATATCCAGTTTAATTTGCGCTTTATCCATTAAGATTATGTTAGTATTGTCGTCTATTGGTTTGCCATCAACCGTGGCATTTACTGATTTGTCCTTAATATTAAGCTCACTGAGATCTTAATATTAAAATAAAAACTATATGGTTTCTTAACTATATGGCAAATTTGCGGAAAGCTCACTTAATGAAGATATGGTTTCGGCTAGATCCTTACCAGAAGTGGTCCATACAATTAATGTTTGTGTATCGCCTGTTCCTTTTTGCCCACCTCTCAAGTCTTTAAAGTCATATGTATTATCTACCGTAATCCCAGCATTAGTTATCTGTTGAATATAGCTGTCAATGTCTTTTGTTGGTACCATTAGTACTCCTACAGTGTCAAAATTACTTGAGTTTGAGGTCTTTGTAGAGGAGCTAGATGGGGTTACTGGATGTTGGATTTTTCCTGCCGTAATTGAACCAGTCATGATTACACCAGGAACGCCTTCTGCTTCATAGTTGAATCTTCCTGGACTGCTATAGGTAAAGGATTTGGATGGTTGACTATCTACAATTTCACCAGTATTAAATACAGAATTACCATTCGCATCTTTAACGTCAATTGTTCGCTTATGACCAACATCACCATTAAACCAAAGTACAGTGGTTCCTGAGTTAATTACAGCATTCTCAGGTACAAAATGTTGGTCCAAAAATCTGGATTCTTTATCTTCACCAGCAGCATGATGACCCTCATTTGGGATAAGGATAACTAATGTCTTAATATTGTTACCCAATGTCATTTGTTTCGTCTTGAACATGTTTTCAGCATTGATATTTGGCTGTATATCAACAGTAGTACTACCAATATCTGTCGAATTTTGTTGTGCAGTAGCATTGTTTATAAATAAAGATA
>JARFXS010000254.1 GCA_029194465.1 Candidatus Nitrosocosmicus sp. | reverse complement strand
CTAACCAAATGGATTTGTAAACTTATATAGTTTTATATACTCCGATTGGGTGTCACTATATCGCAATACCGGATATCATGTTGAATAATCTATCAGAAATTTGGTTCATGCTACCATTTGTTGTCACGGAAGAAGAGCAAGTCTTATTAATTTCAATACCTTTACTTGGCCATGAAAAGGAAAATAGGACCTCTTCTAATTGTTCTGCTTAGTATCGCGGATTTAATTGTACTTGTTGGAATGCTTCTAACTTTACCAACCAATGCCACAGGGGGCATTATTTATTCCTTTGATTTCTTGGTAGTCTGTCTTCTCGCTTTTAGTTTTTGTCAAAGAATAAAAGAATCCAAACATAGGAAAGGATTCCTGTTCAAGTATTGGTATGAAATACCTGGAATGATCCCAATTGTAGTGTTTGCTTTAGTTGCACAGGGGTCAGATATTCCTGACGGAATAATTACAGTAGGAGTAATGTTAAGAGGATTAGCAATGATAAATGCGTTTAAACTATCACCTAATTTAGAGGAAAAATCAAAAATACTGGGCGGACATGTACTATTGCAACTGTTTATAGTTTTCTTTTTGACTCTTATTATCTTAACATTTTTGTTTTATTCTGCAGAACATAAAACACCCAATTCTCAAATAAGAAATATGGGTGATGCCCTCTGGTGGACAATCCAAACTACATCAACAGCTACATTCGGACCCAATCCAACTACCGATGTGGGTAGAATAGTGGGAACTCTTACTATGTTTGTTGGTGTTGGAATTACTAGTTCTTTTATTTCAACCCTGGCTGCAGGATTGACGAAGTCCCGGATTAAAGATACCTCAAACAACGAAAACGATCCCGAACAGATACTCAAGATGAGATTAGCAAAGGGCGAGATTACCAAAGAAGCTTTTCTAGAACTTAAAAGGTTGATATCATCTTAAGGATGGAATTAATTAAAAGCCTCAGGGGGAGAAGCATGCTAAGATTGTGAATATTTTCTCCATTTCCCCACTCCACACAATTGGTCACTTAGATGGGAGTATGTTAGAATATGTTAAACACTTTACTGGTGAAATGGGATTGGATTTAGTTCTTAATCACCTATTTCGTCTAATAGAAATAGGAACTAGGACATTGGAATATATTTATTGTATGAATAAGAGCCTCTTAAAACAGCATACTATATAACCTGAATGTAATAAAAGTATAGCAATGTTTTAGATAATAAATATAAGTAATATTTTATAATCTAAAAAACCATGAATAAAATATACTTATTTGCAATAGCAAGTATTCTTGCAACAGCTTCCTTAATGGCAGGTACCTTTACGGTCTCAGCAATGGCTCAAGCCCCAACGACACCAAGTGGTGACGCAAGCTCAACAGCAGACACAGCAACCTCAAATGCAACAGGAACCGGTGGAAACGTCACTGGGACAGATAACTCAACATCTCCCTATTAGATGTAAGATGTCTTAAAAGCACCAAAATTAATTTTTTATTTCCTCCTTTTTTACTATCAATTTCCACTTTATTCTCCTCAAATTAAGAATCAGGATAGACGGTTTTTTATCTTGAAAACCTTTATAATT
>JARFXS010000253.1 GCA_029194465.1 Candidatus Nitrosocosmicus sp. | reverse complement strand
TGTTAATTTTGTCAATTGTAAGATGCTAAACATAATACATAAACATGATCTTGTCAATACCACATCATGAATGATAAAATAAAGATACTCGGATTCGCAGGAAGCTTAAGAAACGAGTCCTTCAATAGAGCACTTTTACGGAATTCATCTAGATTTATTCCCGCTAGTTCAAGCCTAGAAGTTTTTGAACTTGATGGAATTCCGCCTTTTAACCAAGACACTGAGAAAGACATGCCTCAGAAGGTAAGAGAATTCAAATCCAAAATAAAGGAAGCAGACGCAATTTTGATTAGTACTCCTGAATATAATTACTCTGTACCCGGGGTGTTAAAAAACGCAATTGACTTCGCTTCTAGACCATATGGTGATAATCCCTTTGACGGTAAACCAGTTGCTATAATGAGTGCCTCAATAGGAATGTTGGGAGGAGCTAGAGCACAATATCATCTCCGTCAAATTTTCGTATTTCTTAACATGTATCCAATTAACAGGCCTGAGGTTATGGTCAACTTTGCTGCAGACAAATTCGACTCCAATGGCAATCTATTGGATGAAACCTCACAGAAGCTGATAGCCCAGTTAATTCAAAACCTAGTGGATTGGGCTGTCCTATTACACAAATAACTAAACCAATAACCGGAATGGATAAATTGAAAAGCAACCCATCTGCTATCATTGGTCGGGTTTGTGACCATATTTAAGAATGATAGATATACTAAAAGCATAATTATTGAACTAATGCTACTAGAAAAGAAATCGATTACAATCAGGTCTTATATACACTTTGACTATGATATTGCTTAGCTTTCTTTGTATTATGTATGGTCCAAAAGTGGATCATCAGCTTTTTGCATACTTAACTGCATCAAATGAAACTATTGTTAGCATTCCAAAGGATCTGCGAATCACAGGTTGATATAACAAGTCTGACTCCAAGGCAATGGTATGACCCTAGGGAAATCACTGTAGGCGTAAATGACACCATTATATGGACCAACAATGACACGGAACCTCATACTGTAACAAGCGGTAATGGTGGAGGATTAAACAGTTTATTATCAAACTCTAAAGGCGAACCTGATGGTTTATTTGATAGTGGGTTATTTGGTCCAGATAGCACGACCTCCATAAAATTTAATCGATCAGGAACATATCATTATTTTTGTACCATACATCCTTGGATGGAAGGGGTCATTCATGTTCAAGATAATAATACAAATATCCCTTCATATGCTGTCGATGAATTCCAAAAGAAGATTGTCGATTTTCCACTGTATAACTTTACATCTAATGATAAAGTAGAGATAGGGCTTTCATGGGCGCCTTCCTCCATAACAACAAATGTACCCATAAATTTCCTAATAGATTTTTTCGAATATCCACAAAACACTAGAATGCATTTGTGGCCATATAATTTTGTGATCCTTCAGAACAATACTGAAATCTATAGAACTTCTGATATAGCACAAGTCGGTTCATCTTCTCAGACTTTTGCATTTAATTCAACAGGACCAACTATTATCAAGGTAGAAAGTGCAGATAACAGAAGTTCATTCGTACAGTTTAGCACATTTGTCTATGAAAATCCATATAATACCACTAGTGAATTTCAGAATATATCAAATTCCTTCAAACTGTTGTCCCCATTAACTCTTGTATACATAGTATATGCGATCATCATAGTTTTACCACTTGCCGTGATTGCAGTTGTAATACTATACA
>JARFXS010000252.1 GCA_029194465.1 Candidatus Nitrosocosmicus sp. | reverse complement strand
GGTATATACTCTATTTCTAATATAGAATTCGATTGAATTTGTAAAAATCGAGGATGTCTTTAAATTGGAGCATTATTGATTATTTCAGATTTAGTCTTGTCCATTTATTGAATTGAATTAATTAAATCATGTTCACCAGTAGTAATATATGAACTTCGATGCTGCATTTATAAAGAAAGATGATGTTGAATTTGGTATTTTTGCAACAACAATGGATGTTTTAAGCAATGAAAAGGAAGCAGATAATTTGATCACGTATTGCAAAGAGCATATACTTGTAGGATATCAGGTAGTCTTAATGGCACAGGATAGTCAAGATATACCACATTATTATGGAAAACAAGATCTAGTTAGATTGTTGGAAGCTACCAATTTCAACACAATTAACTTTAGAAGATATACCAAACCATAGCAAGTGACTCATATCCCAGATATAACATTACTCTGATCGAAACGTGCAGGGTTCTATAACACCTAATAGTATAGCAAATATTTTGATTGATTATGCATAATAAATCTTAGCAGGGAAAGAAACTGATATAGTCTAGTAACAGTCTGGGCGCGTGGGGATTAAGTCCCCTGGGGTAATAGGGTTCCATATCGAAATGTACTTGATAACATAATAGAGTAGAAAAAAATAGTAGGTGTAAGCTAGTCCAATAACCAAATGGTTCTATGTATTTCTGGATCATCTTCATATATTCCTAATTTACCATTTAGATACGATAGTTTTTCACTAATAGTGTTATTAAATAGGATTATTCCATGAAATACAAGTCCTCTTTTATCTAGGACTCCAACGTCCGAAGATATCCACCCTATGCTTTGACCATCTGAGGTTTCAATTGTTCCATTGCCTCTTCCCTGTATTACGGTCGATTGAGCATTGAATGTATTGATAAAGGTCATCTTGTTTGTTACATTACCTATGTCTTTCATAATTGCCTCTTCCAGGAATGATTCTTTTGTTACAAGTGTAGGCCAGGTAGAAAGCTCTTTTGTATCTGTGAAATTTCCAATTATGGTTTGGTATATGGGTTCTGAAATGTTAAGAGCATTTGTTCCAGTTTTTAAAAAGCTGAGTGGTTCAGTATCATCATTAATATCAGGATTTTGGCCAACTGCTACTTGATCATAGCATATAATGAAAAGACCAAGTCCGAAGAGCATCATGATATATTTTAGAGTCTTATTCATGTCTATCTAAAAATTGATCAAAAATATAAAAGCATGTAGTCTAAGACTATTTACTATTATCCATTAAGTATAAACCCCAAACCAAATAATCACATCTGTGAGAAAAGTTCCGAATGGAAGTAGGTTCTATGACATTTGATAAGAAATGAATCATTTGAGTCGATTGCTCATATTCAGGCTTAACATTTAATAGATTATACAAGATTCTTAGTAACAGTCTGGGCATTTGGGATTAAGTTCCTAGTGGTAGTGGGATTCTATAGTAATTTGAGGATATCACAGGTTTTAGACCACAACCTGAACTTAAACCTGATTTGCATCCTTAATATGCTTTCTAATCCTTGACCATGCTTGTTTTGTTTTATAATCCATAGGACGAATATCTGACTCTTTGAGTTTACCATGT
>JARFXS010000251.1 GCA_029194465.1 Candidatus Nitrosocosmicus sp. | reverse complement strand
ACATTATGATAAGGAGTATGAAACCTGCAGCAGTAAGAATTTTAGCAATCTTTACACGTCCAGCCAATGCGAATACTGCTGAAATTGCAAATGGTAAAATCATCTCCCAGGTTATAGCAAATGCTTCAGAAATTCTTAATTGTTCAGGTATGTTCGGATTAATAGTGGTTACACCTGCTAAGATCAATATCCCTGCAATTACTGTAGCATCAATTCCAGCAATATCTCTATCTTCAAACACCTTGAAGTAGATACGAGACTAAAAATAAAGATTTTGTTCGTTAGTTATTTAGAAATCTGATTTTTCATTATCTAGACAGAGTATTGAATCTTTGAATATCCTATTATTATCTTACTCAAATAGATATTATAAGAGAGTAGTAGTCCGGATCCGTGGGGCAATTAAGTTCCGTGGGGCAATGAGGTCTTCATAGATTAAAGGTAACATATTTTCAAAAGGAATATTCATACACAGGTTCAGTTAACTTCATAATAGTAACGCCCGACTGTTGACAGCTGTATCAATTTTGACAATCCAGGAAATTAGTCTTAATTTAGATTGTATTCTAATGCCATTGTAAAAATTGTAATTGATTCCTAACTTGAGGTTAAGTAAGCATGTAATCTAAATTTCCTCTTATCTGCTTACTAGTTCTATATTGGACCTTTTATGAGTAGTATTGCATTCCCACTATGCTCTGCGGTAGGATTGAAATTTCTTTTCCATTGGTATACGTTGAACATCTTGATATCATTGAATTACTGACCACGCATAAAACGGTATATGGACGTACTTTATTTTGAGTAGAATATCATCATGTTAAGAATAAAATAATAAGAGGACTTAAAGATCTTGACGCCATCGAGGTTAAATAATTTCAAATATTGGTTTCTTTGCCATGACGGACTTGGAACTAATTACCAATAATCTTGATCAGAATATACATTCATAAATCATTTATTCTATGCATCCTGCTATTCTGTATTTCATACTGTGTCAAACCACTAACTAAATTAGCCCACAACAAATGGAATATATAGTGGAGTGCTGCCAACTCACAGCATCAATCATAGATAGGTGGTTTGTGATCAGAAATGGCTAATACTAATAGAACACTCCTTTATCTGGGTGCTGCAGCATCTACCGGTATAGCTGGAATTTTACACCTCATGTTTGTTCCAAGCTCTATTACTGCTGGTATCCAATACACTACGCTTTTTTTGATTTCTGGACTTGCACAGATCTTTTGGGTTTTACCGATGGCTAGAAGATGGGGCAGGATTTGGTATATGATCGGAATTGCGGGTACGGCTGTGTTAGTGGGTTTAACAGGTTATGTAATTGTTGAGTCGGTTAAGAATCCCCAGTTGACACCACCTGGGGTACTTGAAATGGCTATTGCAATAGAAATATTTCAGATATCATATGTTATAATTACTGCAATAATTATTTTTACCAGAAGATAATACAATATTTTTAAGTCCTCGATTGGCCCTCTACATGCGTGTAACAAGAGTTTCTCAATCATATGAAAGAATTTTGGAATGCCTGATTAGAACGCAGTTTTAAGTCCTACGAAAAGAAATTCCTTTGTTGCCAAAATCATT
>JARFXS010000059.1 GCA_029194465.1 Candidatus Nitrosocosmicus sp. | reverse complement strand
TATAGAGAGCTTGTAACTAAAAGAGCAGATCTTTTAAATACATTTCAGAAAGAACTAGATAAAAAATAGCTTTTAGTTTAATGAGAAGGATTGTAAAAAATAATGTGGGTAGAAAAATATCGAGTAAGTGAATTTGACAGTTTTTTTGGGAATGAAAAATCACGACTTATAGTAATAAACTGGTTAAAAAGCTGGATTAAGGGTACAAAACCTATTCTAATCGTAGGTCCTCCAGGGACTGGAAAGACCTCTTTTGTAAAGTCATTGGCTAAATTACTAGATCTAGATTTGATTGAACTTAATGCCAGTGACCTTCGGAACAAGATAAACCTAGAGATTATCATCAATCCAATCCTACTAAACAAAAGTATTTTTGGAAAACAGATGCTATTGTTTTTAGATGAGGTAGATGGCATCTCTGGGAGGGATGATTATGGTGGAGTGCCGTTTTTATCTAGCTTATTAAAGAATGCTGATATTCACATTATTATGGCCTCAAATTCAGGAGTTATAAAATGAAAAGAATTGATAAAAAATAGTAAGCTTGTTGGTGCAGACCCTTGTCGTCATTTGCAAGTTATATTTACTCCAAAATGTCATGAAGCGGAAGAAGAATTTAGAAAGTTCGGAGCAGTTTAGATTGTCGTCAAAGTCATTGGCGATGCCAGGACCCTTTTGAATACTTTGCAAGCAAAGCTGGAAGGAAGAAGTGAATTCCGATGGTAACACCGGTGCTGATTTGTCAATGAAGAATGTGATATTTAAATTTTTGCTCTGTGACATTTCACAGGCAAAAAGGTGTTGATAACATCTCAATTCGTTATTCAACACCAAAATACTGGCTATACCTCGGAAGAACGTAGCAAAGATTTCTTAAATGCATTGTATACTAGCATTGTTAGCAGTGAGAGAAGGTTGCAATCAGATGATTTGGCAAATTTATTAGAAAAGCTTTCGGAAATTGATTTATTTGTAGACAGGATTTATGAAAAACGGATTGGAGCTTACTCAGGAACGCCAACGACTTGTTCCTCAACAAATTATTTAGGATTAGTAAAGATAAAACGTAAGAATAATAAATATTCTGTTCCCTTCTCATCAATGGGTCCAATATTTATGAGGGGCAATCATTAAGGTGTCTTAGAACCGAACTGTCAAAAATTTTTCATACAAGCGTATCATATTGGTCTCTTCTATTATTCCAACTTCATTATGATTATGAAAAATCTAGCGATTCAAGATCTTGATTTCGATAATCCTGAAAACTTAAAGTTAAATGAGCTCATAAACAAGGAAATTGACAAACAATCAAGTAAGACAAAACTTTAAACAATGGATCTGGCTCTCGTAAATAAACAGATACTACTATGGATAAGGCTCCTTTACTCACATGATTGGATAAAGATGACTATGAAATATCCCAGGTTTTGCATGATTTGTAAACAGAAGATCAACTCAGCAGAAGTGGGTTATTGGTCAAGGGTGTTTAAATCAATTCTTCATGAAGGTTGCTATAATTCCGAACTTCAGGCTAAAAAGAATCAGGATTTATTAAATAACAAAACGGGCCGGAGTAAAAATAAAGAGAACAACCTGCTAGCCAACTTTATAACACAACGACAAAATAAGGAAAAATGTTTCATTTGGTGGCAGTCAGGTAGACTTTTCAAACTTGATATTGAACTCAAAACTTGAAAGAAATATCGACCGAAACATTCTTTTGTTCAGAGTGCTTATCTTGAAGAAATATTTGAAGAATACAAACATGAAAAATCTATTCTTTTAGTTAATCAGTTAACTCTTTAAAAAGATGCTTATCTTGCACCAGACCTTCATATATTTGAAGAATACAAACATGAAAAATCTATAATCCTGTTTAGTATAATCTAGTTAACTCTTTAAAAAGATTAAAATGTATAATCCTATGATATGATCTGGTGATATATATTGTCAAAAAGTATAATGTTAAGATAAAAGATTACAAGAATTGCAAAATTCAGATAAATCTTCTAACTATGAAAAAGATTTCTTAAGAATGGAAATCGAAAACCCTTGAATCCTTATATGAAAATTACAACCTTGGTTTGAATTATTTTAGAAGGGCTAAGGGAGGCAGGAATGGGTTACGTGAACTTCGAGAAAAGGACTAAATAAATCCGCTTGGTCCAAAAGATGAATTATCAATTATTCATAACAAAATCTATATTTAATACGGTTAAGGATTAAAAACATAACATATGCGTGAGGAAAAACTAAAACAATATTATGACCGAAAACACAGTGCTGAAGCAGGTGGAGGTCCAGATAAAGTTGAAGCTCAGCATTCGAAGGGGAAGCTAACTGCGAGAGAGCGCATAAATCTTTTATTAGATCCAAATACGTTTACGGAAATTGACAAATTTGTAACTCATAGAGGTGATGACCCTGAAGTAAAAAAATATTATGGTGATGGTTTGATTACTGGTTTTGGCACTATTAGCGGTAGACAGGTGTTTATCTACGTATATGATTTTACTGTTTTGGGTGGTTCGTTAGGAGAAATGGCTGGAAAAAAGGTATCTAAAGTAATGACACTCGCACTGAAGGTGGGATGTCCAATTATTGGTATTCTTGATTCAGGCGGGGCAAGGATCCAAGAGGGTGTATCAAGTCTAGATGGGTATGGTGATATTTTTCTCAAGAATGCTCTTTCCTCGGGTGTTATCCCTCAAATAACTGCCAGTATTGGACCGTGTGCTGGTGGAGCTGTGTATTCTCCAGCTATGACCGATTTTGTCATAATGGTTGAAAATGTAGGACAAATGTTTGTGACAGGACCGGAAGTTGTAAAAGAAGTTCTGAGTCAGGAAGTTACATTTGAGGATTTGGGAGGCGCTAGGACTCATGCTACAAAATCAGGAGTTGCTCATTTCGTGGCGAAGGACGAGGTTGATTGTATGGATAAGATTAAAACACTGCTCTCTTATCTTCCTCAAAATAACAAAGAAGAACCAGAAATTTTAGCAGCTGATGTTGACGACCCTAACCGTTTAGACACTAATTTGATAAATATATTGCCGGACAATCCATATCAATCTTACGATATGAAGGAAATCATTACTTCTATTGTTGATAGTGGTAATTTCTTCGAAGTTCACGAACTATTTGCGGAAAACATAGTGGTTGGATTTGCAAGGATGGGCGGTAGATCTGTAGGTATCATTGCAAATCAGCCTTTATTTTTAGCTGGTGCGTTGGACATACACTCTTCTAATAAGGCTGCAAGATTTGTTAGATTTTGTGATTCGTTTAATATTCCCATAATTACGTTTGTAGATACTCCTGGATATTTACCAGGAGCTGATCAAGAACACAATGGAATTATCAGACATGGGAGTAAGCTTTTATTCGCATATTGCGAGGCGACTGTTCCGAAAATTACATGTATTATCGGTAAAGCATATGGAGGAGCTTATATTGCGATGGGAAGTAAGAATCTTGGGACAGATTTGAACATTGCATGGCCAACAGCTGAAATCGCAGTACTAGGACCGGAAGCAGCAATCACTATTATACATAGGAAAAGTCTAAAAGATTCTTCTGATGCAGCAAGCAAAAAGAAAAGTTTGGCAAAAGAGTATCGAAACAAGTTTGCAAACCCATACATAGCTGCCGAAAGAGGAACAATTGACTCTGTAGTTGATCCAATGGAGACTAGACCATTAATCATAAGCGCTCTCAATGCCCTATCGAACAAAAAAGAGAGTAGACCATGGAAAAAGCATGGGAATATTAACTTGTAGAAAGGTGATCGAATGTCAAAACAAATAAGTAGTATATTAATTGCAAATCGCGGAGAGATTGCCCTAAGAATCATTAGGGCCTGTAAGGAGCTGGAAATAAAGTCAGTTTCTGTATATTCTGATGAAGATAAAACTTCTATTCACGTTAAAAGGGCTGATGAGGCATATCATATTGGACCTGCGGCTCCTGCTCAAAGCTATTTAAACATGAAACGCATTATGGAAGTTGCTGCAAAAGCAGGGGTGGATGCTATCCATCCAGGATATGGATTTCTTTCAGAAAATGAGACTTTTGCTGAATTATGTGAGAAGAACAATATTATTTTCATCGGGCCTAAGAGTCTAGCTATGGAACTGACCGGAGATAAAATGAAGTGTAAGGCAATAATGAAACAGGCTGAAGTTCCCACAGTTCCGGGTAGTGAAGGAGTTATTGATGACGTTGATAAAGCAGCGGAAATTGCAAACGAAGCTGGATACCCTGTCTTGCTAAAATCTGCATACGGTGGGGGGGGACGCGGTATCAGACTTGCAAAGGACGAAAAAGAGTTGAGGCAAGAATTTGAAATGGCCTCTGCAGAGTCGAAAGCCGCGTTCGGCAAGGCTGCACTATTTGTGGAAAAGTTCTTGGAGAAAATTCGCCACATAGAATTTCAATTGGTAAGGGATTCACACGGGAACACCAGACATTTGTTTGAGCGAGAATGTTCCATTCAAAGAAGGCATCAAAAATTAATTGAGATGTCTCCTTCACCTATAATGACCGCTGAAAAGAGAAATGAAATTGGAGAAATAGCAAAGAGAGCTGCTGATGCGGTTGACTACCTTAATGCGGGAACAGCTGAATTTCTGTGCGATCCACAAGGTAATTATTATTTTATAGAGATTAATTCTAGGTTGCAGGTTGAACATCCTGTAACCGAGCTTGTTACGGGTCTTGATTTGGTAAAGTTGCAAATATCGATTGCAAATGGCGAACCAATCCCTTTTAAGCAACAGGATCTCACGTTTAATGGTGCTGCAATGGAATGTCGTATTAATGCGGAAGATCCATTCTATGACTTTGCACCCTCAGTAGGTAAAGTACCTTATTGCAATTTACCATATGGCCCAGGCATACGTGTGGATACTTATTTGTACCCTGGATGCACTGTCTCAGGTTTTTATGACTCTTTAACCGCCAAGCTAATATCTTGGGGATCATCATTTGATGAATCGCGTCGACGGATGAGAAATGCTTTAGATGAGTTCATAATTGAGGGAATAAATACTACTATCCCATTGTACAAAACCATAATGAATGATGAACACTTTATTAACGGTGATTTGTCAACAGATTACCTTGATAGGTATTCTATCATAGAGAAAATGAGAAAAGAATTAAAAACCAAGAATTCTGATAGGCAAAAAAGACTATTACCTGCAGTAGCATCTGCAATCATCCAAACTGAAAATGTGAAACGTCCCTCAAAGAGAGATCACTCTGTTCAGAATAACTGGAAATTTGGTGGAGTTGCTTGAAATAGAATGGAAATAAAGGTTGATGATATACAAGAAGAATTTGAAGGTAAAGTTATAGGTTTTGATAAGGATAGTAATTTAGTTGTCCAAATTAATGGATCAGATCACCTTATAAAAGTATTAGATATGAAATCGGATAAATTTGAATTCTTGTTTGATAATGCTTTTCATGAAATCAAGATTCTTGAAGTCACGAGCACTGAATTAAAGATATTGTTAGATGGGCAATCAATGGCTCTCAAGAAACATGCAAAACTAACTGAAATAATAGAAAAATCAAGGGCCAATTCAGGAGGTACCTCCTCCATGAATACGATCTCCAGTCAGATTCCTGGAAGGGTAATATCAATATCGGTAAATAAGGGTGATGCTGTGAAACAGGGGGATAGCATCGTAGTCTTGGAATCCATGAAAATGCAAGTTGCCATCAAATCACCAAGAGATGGAACAGTAAGAGATCTCAAAGTTAAAGAAGGTCAGAGTATTTCAAGAAATGATGTTGTAGGAATTCTTGATTGATGTAGCAATTCATTGCCAATAATTGCTACAAAAGATCAATCATTTAAACAACTAAAAGAAAACCAGACTATCACGAGATTATGGTCTTGATTTCTTCATAGTTTGGTTCTATGAGTGGATTATCTGATACCCATTTGTATATTATCTTATCGTTGTTGTTGTCCACAATGAATATAGATCTTTTAGCTACTTTGAAATCTTTTAGTTTACCTAAACTAGGCATTACAACATTGTACTTTTCGATCACTTCCCTATTATAGTCACTCAGAACTGGAAAGTTTAGGTTATGGTGCTCAGCAAAAACTTTATTTGCAAAAGGACTATCTACTGATATTCCCAAAATATTTACGTTTTCTTTTTTCAAACTACTAAGGGTATCTCTGAAATTGCACATCTCCACCGTACAAACTGGAGAACCCGCGGCAGGGAAGAACGCCAAGATTGTCAATCCTTCTTTATAGTCCGATAATCTATGAACTTCCTGATTCGTGCCTAAGAGCTCAAAATCTGGCGCCTTATCGCCTACATTCATATTCTTGCTAGCAGTTTCACTATTCAAATTGTTTTTCTGGTGCGAAGCCATGTTATGATAATATGTGAACCGCATCAAAAAGAATCTTTCTATATTAGCTTCAGAATTTTCTTCGAGGTATATCTATTATTATGAATGCTAGACAGATGGTGTAGTAGTTAACATTTGCTTTACGCAAAACTATTCCCGTTTATTTTTCTAAATTCTTTAATTAGATTTTTTAAAGTGTCAATGGCAATTTTCAATTCTTCTTGAGTGTTTTGGTAACCTATGGAAAACCTTATTGAACCACTAATTTGATCAAACGTCAGCCCTAAAGCTTTTAGAACATGAGATGCTTTTTGTTTCTTGTTTGAAGAACAAGCAGAACCTGTAGAAGCCTCAATGCCATATTCATCTAGTTTTATCAACAAGTCTTCTCCATTTATTCCAGAAAAAGAAAAGTTAACATTATTGAAAATTCGATTCTCTCTTGATCCATTTAATGCCGAACCTGGTATTTCATTAATTATTCTATCTATCATGTACTTTTGAAGTCCCTTAATCTTAGTTTGAACGGATGCGAGCTTCTCATTCCAAATTTCACATGCTTTGCCAAATCCAACAATAGCAATTACATTCTCTGTTCCTGATCTTAGATTCATTTCTTGTCCGCCGCCAAATATTATCGGCTTTATATGTATTCCTTGTTTTATGAACAGTGCTCCAATTCCTTTTGGTCCATTTATTTTATGAGATGATATCGTCATCATGTCTGTTTTCAGGTCATTAACATTTATCGGAATCTTCCCAAGAGCCTGAACGGCGTCTGTATGAAAAATAGTTTCATTATTTTTTGCTTTTGCAATTTCAACCATATCTCTAATGGGTTGTATAGTTCCTATTTCGTTATTTGCCAGCATTATACTAATCAAACTGGTTTTTGGTGATACCATTTCCCTAAAAATATCTAAATCAATTGATCCATCTTTCTCTATGGGTACATAATCTATCTCAAATCCCATGTCCTTCTCTATGAATTTGATAGTCTCTATTATGGAATCATGTTCTATCTCGGAAATCAATATTCTTTTACAAGTCGGCTTTAAATTACAGATCAGTCTTGCACTTCCAATCAAGGCCAAGTTATTAGATTCAGTACCTCCAGAGGTAAAATAAATTTCGTTAGATCTCGAGCCGATTAATTTGGATATTTGTGTCCTGGCCTTAGAAACGGCGATAGTAGATTTTCTACCCAAACCGTGAAGTGATGATGGATTACCATAGAAGTCGTTTAAAAATGGTAACATTTCACTTATTACGCTAATGTCAATCGGAGAGGAAGATGCATTATCCAAATAAATGGGTTCCTTGGTTTTAGTAAGACTATTTTTTGACATATTTATCTATTGTTATTATCCCATTCTCATTGAGTTTTCCAATTTCTTTTTTTCCATATCCTTCTAGATCTAACGTGACATGTTTAAAGCCTAATTCTCTAATCTCAGATACTATTTTGTCAATTTTGTCTAGATTGCATAACTTGATAATTTCACTCCTCTCAATCTCAATTCTCGCTATAGTGTCATGATCCCTTACTCTTACTTGTCTAACACCAGACAATTTTTTTATTATTATCTCACATCTTTCAATGCGTCTTAATTTGACCGAGTTAATTTCCGCTCCATGAGGAACACGTGACGCCAAGCATGAATTCGAAGGTTTATCATGAACAGACAAATTATTGATTTTAGCAAAGTGGCGGACTTCCTTTTTGCCCAATCCAATTTCTAATAGGGGACTCTTAATTCCCATATCATGTAAAGCGATCATACCTGGCCTATCATCGTCTACATCATCGAGGTTGGTACCATCTACAATTAGTGAGATGTTTTTCTCCTTTGCCACCTTCAGCAAATTGATGGCCAACTCATTTCTGCAGTGAAAACAACGAAGGCTGTCGTTCTTGGTGAAATTCGGATTATCTAATTCGTTATACTCTAACAGAATATGAATTACATCAATCTCTTTGGCCACTTTTTTAGCTGTTTCTAATTCTTCAGTTGCCAAAGTCTGATAATTTGCTGTGATCGCTAGTACATTTTCTTTTCCTAGTGATTGCCTTGCTGCGAGAGTCACTAATGCGCTATCTACTCCTCCGGACAGGGCGACTATAACCTTACAATTTCTGGATTTAAACCAATTAATTAGTAAGTGATATCTGTTTTGCATTGAATCTTCAATACGTTTGGTTGAATTGATCGACATCCTAGATCAGCTATATGTCGTATAGATTCCTTTGAAATATTAAATTATTGACTGTTTCCATTGTCTTCTTAAAAGGGAGACCTAGCTTGTTTGCAATTTCTCTTATATTTTCAAACTCTGGTTTTACGTTAATTATTCTTCCTTGCTGATCCTTTGATATTTTTACACTTATGACATATTCATGGTTTTCTATTACGATTGGGAGCATTATGCTAAACCGCTCTAGTTTGTATCTCTCATTAATTGTTTTTCTAATCCCTAGTGTTCCTGTCTCATTAAATATTAATTCAATGACCCTTTTTTCAATGTCCTCAGAGCAAATAACCTTCAGAATATGTACTGGTCTGTTCTTCTTTGTTATTCCGCTAACCAATGTAACATCCTTTACTCCTACATCCTGTTTTGATATCTTTTCTATCAAATCACCTATCATCTCACCGGTCATGTCATCAATATTTGTCTCAAGAACCGATACGGTGTCTGATCGAAGGGAGTTGTGAATATTTGGTTTTCCGATAGAAATTCTTAATATGTTGGGGATGCCCTCAAATTTCTTAAATCCAGTACCATATCCTATTTTATGAGGTATAAATTCGGGATACGCATTAATAATTCTAGGACTCAATCCAGATAAAATAGCGGCTCCAGTAGGGGTGGTTATTTCAGATTGGACTGGACCACCAGTTATTGGTATCTCTAAAAGCTTAAAAATTTCCAACACTGCGTTAGTAGGATTTGGAATCGTTCCGTGTGAGAATTGGGTTATTCCACTACCAACGGCAACCTTAGTGGAATAGAAAGTTGTATTAAGAAAAAGATCCAAATCATCTAGAGCAGTTGCACTGCCAATAATGTCTGCAGCCGTGTCAATGCTAGAGGACTCGTGGAGATGTAAGTCTCCAACTTCTTTATTATGAATTCTTGATTCTACTCTAATAATGGTTTTTATCGTCTCCATTGCAAATTTTTTTGCCGTTTCGGAAAGATTAGTAACATTGCAGCAATTTGCCAGAATTCTTAACATCTCGGAAGCATTTCGTTCAAGTGAACTCTCTTCAATCTCAAAATGAAATTTGGTTGCTCTTATTCCATTTGATTCAGAATTTATGAATTCTATCTTTTTTATTCTGGTATCGGAAAATAGTTTCTCTATCGTCTTTACGTTATTTATGATTCTATTCTTATCGGCACCACAATCCACCAAAGCAGATAAGAACATATCCCCTGAAATTCCTGCGACCTGTGAATCAATTACAACTATTTTTCTCAACTATATTTTTATTATATGGCTCCTCTATAATGGGTTTTAAAGTCCAGATCATATGTCAATGGGTTAATGCTCAGTTTATATATTCATATGATTACTAGATCTGAATTTTAGAAAGAATTTAAAACTATAAATAAAAAAAATAATGTCACATTTGTATGACAATATCTATAATTGGTTCTGGTAGAGTAGGGGCCTCAGTTGCCTTAAATTGCGGTGTAAGAGAATTAGATCCTCAAATAAATCTAATTGATATAATCGAGGGATTGCCACAGGGGGAAGCGATGGATATCAATCATCAATTGTCTGAACAAGGTATAGATAGTTTTGTCCAGGGCTCCAATGACTTTAGTATTTTGAGGGATTCGGAGATAGTAATTTTAGTTGCAGGGATCGGGCGTAAACCCGGAATGACGAGAATGGATCTCCTTAAGACAAATGCTTCTATTGTTAAGGATGTTTCAACAAAAATTGCCCAACATCGTGATACATGCAAATTAATTATAGTAACCAATCCTTTGGATCCTATGACCTATCTTGCTCTAAAGACCACCAAATTTCCTAAGAATAATATAATGGGAATGGGGGGAATGCTGGACTTATCAAGATTCTCTAGCTTTATCAATGAATATACTCGTTTGTCCCGGACTTCAATTTCAGCAATGGTGATTAGTGAACATGGAGAGAGAATGTTACCTTTAATTAGATTTTCTTCAATTTCTGGAATACCCTTAAGTCATTTCATAGATGAAAGACAGTCAAACGAAATCTATGAAAAAACCAAAAAAGTGGCTGCGGAAGTCATCAAATTTAAGGGCGCTACAGTATATGCACCCGGCAATGCGGTGGCAACTATGGTTGAATCCATAGTAAAAGACAAAAGAACTGTTATCCCATTATCTACATATCTTGATGGTGAATATGGGGTAAAGGATGTGTGCATAGGGGTTCCTGCAGTACTCGGGAAAAACGGAGTAGAAAAGATTATCGAATTACCCCTAAACGAATTTGAACAACAAGAATTCACAAACGGAGTTAAAAATGTAAAAGAAGCAATCTCTCTTCTGCCGCTTTAACTTGTTTGTATGGTTTATGGACCTAAGAAATATACTGTTAGACTATTACAATAACAAGAAAAGCCTTGATGAAGTGATCAAATCTATTTCACTATTTTCTGTTGAATACATTGAGAATGATGTAGCTCAAATTGATATTAACCGCGATTTTAGAAAATCTATTCCAGAGATTGTTCTGGCGTCACACAAAAAATCTAGCGAATTAGTGATCATTATTAATCGAATTCTTGAGAAAAAAGGCTATGTCCTAGTGAGTAAAATTAAGCCCTTGGTAGTAGGCAAATTAGTAGATTATTATGGCAAAAAAGGTTTTATTGTAGACAGAAGCCGCAATGGAACTTCTATGTTAGTCTATGACTCGATATCCTCCCTTCCTGTAAGTAGAGGTGGTAAGGTGGGGATCATCTGTGCTGGGACTTCTGATATGGGGATTGCTGAAGAGGCACGCTTGGCAACTTTGACAATGGGTTGCACTTCTTATCTTGCTTATGATGTGGGAATAGCTGGGATTCACAGATTGCTCAATTCATTGAAGCAAATGACCTCAAGTGATATTGATGTGATAGTAGCAGTTGCCGGAATGGAGGGGGCACTTCCAGCTGTAGTAACCTCTTTGGTATCAGTTCCGGTAATAGGAGTGCCTTGTTCTGTTGGATATGGTTATGGGGATAATGGTACAGGTGCATTGGCGTCTATGCTTCAGACCTGTTCATTTGGCCTTTCTGTTGTAAATATAGACAACGGAATAGGGGGAGGCATCTTTGCAAGTATAATCGCTAACAAGGGCCGGTAGGGAGTAAAAATACGTTCATGATGTCTATGCAAAATGGATTTTAACCCTATAATTTTTTGTTGTTGGTAAGGTTTTTGATCTTGATAGCAGATGAATTATTTGTTAAAAGGTTATTCAAATTTTCGATACGAGGAAAGATGATAATTTAACTAGTGTTCAGCTAGTTGCCATGATACAGATATGTGAAGATCTAATGAACTTTACTTCCGATTGGGTTATCAATATTTCAAAACTTTGGTAGGATCTTCAAGTAACCATTTGCGAAAACATGTTCACTGATTTGTGGAATCATCGCTTTTTTCATGACTGAAAGTTTAACGATGATTAGAATTGAAATCCGAATTGTACCAGAGCTTTTGGACTTGGTATAAAATCTATCCTTCAAGACAAACTCAAAATGATTCAAATATTTTGATTGATTGGCGGACTCCAACTGAATCTTATTTCAAATTTGATGATAGGTGTGATCACATCTTTGAACAGCATTAATTATTTTGTCTACTTTTTTAAAACGTTTATAAGAGATTTAAGAGAGTTTTTTTGATTGTTAGTATAAAGGAGAAGAAGTAATGAATGTCTTACATTAAAACGCTTAAAAGAATAAGAAATAATAAAACAAATTATAGAAAAAGAAAGGCTGTGTTAATTAGCAAAAGAAATTTCATAACGGTAAGAATAAGTAATCAAAATATTTACTGTCAACTAATCAAACCGGCAATTAAAGGCGATATCGTCCTCTCATTTTCTAGTAGTAAGGATCTGACTAAATTTGAGTGGAAAGGCTCTACCAACAACTTATCAGCATGTTATCTAGTTGGATTGATACTAGGAAAAAAAATGCTTGCCAAAAAAATTGATTCTGCAATTTTATATACCGGTCAGGCATCTTTTACAAGCAAGATCGCAGCTTGTCTTAAAGGCATTGCTGCTGCTGGAGTCAATATTCCATTGTCTGAAGAAACTTTGCCTAATGAGAATCGAATAAATGGTTCCCACATTTCTCAATATGCTACTATTCTGAAGGAGGATAAAACTAAATATGAGAAACAATTTTCTGGGTTATTTAATAAGAACATTAATCCAGAAGAATATCCAAAACATTTTGAAGAAGTGAAAACACGAATTTCTGCTGGAAATTTCAACTAGGGTGAAAACATGACCACGAAAATATTCACCGAAAGAATAATAAACAAAAAAATAATTGATTTTGATAAGGTACTGATGTGTTGAGAATGAAAGTTATTATGATTAATAGATTGCTAATGCCTTATGGATCGGGTGTAATTAATGAGTAGGATGTCAAGACCTAGTGAACCTGAAGTAGAATGGAAGCCAAGAACTACACTAGGTATTATGGTAGCCAGTGGCAAAATTAACTCCATGGAGCAAATATTTGAAAATGGAATGAGGATTCAAGAATCTGAGATTGTGAAACACCTTTTGCCTGATATCAAGACTCAGGTAGTAAGTGTTGAAATAGTACAAAAACAAACCGATGCAGGCGAACTCACTAGATTTAATGCTCTTGTGGCAATAGGCAATGAGTCTGGGTGGTTTGGAATTGGAAAAGGTAAAGCCTCACAAATGAGGAATGCTATAGACAAAGCCACCAACGCTTCTTACCTAAACGTCATCCCAGTAAAATTGGGATGCGGAAGTTGGGAATGTAGATGTCACCAAGCTCATTCAGTCCCATTTAAGGTGCAAGGTAGAGGTGGCAGTGTAACGATTGAATTGATCCCTGGCCCTCGTGGATTAGGTATAGTAGCCGGTGAGAATATCAGGAACTTGTTGAAATTAGCCGGATTAAAGGACTGCTGGAGTAGGTCATTTGGATCTACCAACACAATGTCGTCTACCGCAAAAGCAATTTTTAGTGCCTTGAGAAGTACGTTTATCACAGGATAGGAATTGAAATGGTGTATTTAGTAGTTAGAATGAAAGGGACTGTTAACATTCCCAATTGGGCAAATTTAACACTTGAAGGTTTACATCTTAACAAGAAATTTCGAGCAACCCTGATTCCAGAAAATGACCAAACATTAGGTATGCTCAGGAAAATAAAAGAAATTGTTTCTTGGACATCTGTTGAGGAAAACTTTATCAGAGAATTTATCGAACAAAAAGGTCGTGCATCATCATCTAAACTGTTATCCTACCAAAGGCAGGAGGAATCTGGAAAAACATCCAATCCTGACATTGAAAAGGTTGTCTCTGATATTTCCAAGAATGAAACATATCTTTCAAAATTAGATGGAATAAAACCATGGTTCGCGCTGAATCCTCCAAGAGGCGGATTTAAGAAAAAATCAAAGCTTTTGCACTCTCAAAACGGAATATTGGGGGAGAATAAAGATTTGTTAGAAATCGTAAAGAGGATGATGTAGCTAATGAATAATGACTGTTTGTCTGGTAGCAAAGAATTGCAAACTTTAATATTTACACCCAAAGTTGCTTATCCACTAAGGGAAAATTGGTGATAATTGATGGCTACTCGACTAAGAAAAAGTAGAAAACAACGCGGAAGTCGCTTCTGCGGATGGGGCCAAATTGGTCAACATAGAGCTTCGGGCAGTAGAGGAGGCGTTGGAGGCGCTGGAAAGCACAAACACTTTTTCATAAGAACAATTAAAGAGGAACCAAATCATTTTGGGCATGAGCAATTTCATGCATTAAGACCAAGTGATTCTTTAAAATGGATAAATCTTAGAGACCTGAATGAATTAGTAAAATATTCAGAAACTAGTGAAGATGGTAAGGTCATACTTGATTTAGAAAAGTTAGGGTATGACAAGGTCTTAGGTGGTGGAGCTATAAACTCTGCCCTTACTGTTCGGGTAAAAAGAATCTCAGACTCTGCCAAGAACAAAATCACAGCAGCTGGAGGAGAGGTGCTAATTTTAGATGAGCTCAGTACAGAATGATGGTATATTTAGAACAATCGTAAAGACAATCTCCCCTGTTATCCCTCAAGTTGAGAAACCTAAAAAGAAAATTACTCTAACTAATAAACTAATATGGACGGGTATTGCTATGCTTATATAACTAGTAATGGGA
>JARFXS010000250.1 GCA_029194465.1 Candidatus Nitrosocosmicus sp. | reverse complement strand
TTTAAATTTTTGAATAACCCTGGACTTTTATTTCCAAAACTAATCCACAATTATTTTACCTTTTGCATTCACCATTCAATACAATTCAGGATGAGACGAGTTTAGGAAGTTTAGATGCAATAACATTTACTTTCTCGATAGTAGGTGGACTACTAAGTAATTCTGTAGACTTTTCCATCAACGCAGCAGCAACTTGTCCTGAAAGATGTTCCTGTCGACCATTCTCATCAGGAAATGCATCAAATATAGCAAATGTGGATGGCCCTAATCGTATTGCAAACCATGCTATAGTATTTGGCTCTCCTTGAACAATAGATAACCCACTCTTGAGAAATTGCTCTACTTCATCTTCCTTACCAGCTTTTGCTTCTAGTCTGACGTATAATCCTACTTTAACCATAGTATTTATCCTCTGAATACAATGTTTTATATTTTGTTTTCGCATCTTAGGATCAAAAAAGCATTTAAGGATTATTCCAATGTAGAGTGCTCATGAACACATCCTTTGTATAAAAATGATAAGATGATGCGTTAACTTATTACTATCAGTTACCTACCCAATGCTCATTAGGATTCACGTATAAAATCCAGCTTGGTAATCTCACACCAGCATTCATAAACGAATGATAACTGATACTCTATCTATAAATATAAACCCGTGATTGCAAGAACCGGGTTCAAGTCCCACCTCACTCCTATACTTCAACTCTATGAATTAGATTCCCTGTTTCTATGATAAGGGTTCGAGTCCCACTCCCGCCTCGCCATCCTTAACTTTCTTTATAATAAACTACTTACAAAACCTGTTTAGATGTAATTGTTTATCAACTTAGAATCTCCTCATATCCTATGAGTCATAATTAATTAGCATCAAGCTAACAATACTGTAACATAATACAAAGTTCAGGTTATTCATTGCTGTATCTCTGGAATCATGTGGATATCCTCAAAATTTCCATCGAACCCTTATACCATACGGGACTTAATCCCACCGAACCCGCTACTATTTATAGTAACGATAGATTATAGATGAGACTATGTTGAAGGTTGGGTAAGCAAAATACGTACATTTGGTTATGGTTAGTGATTGAGCTGGAAAACGGTCAAATTTTCACACAATATGTAACTCAAAAAGTTATCAAGTTTTTGGTTGATAGGAATATATCTGATCTATTCAAGGTATACGGAAAATATCCTGTTTCTACAGACGGATGAATGTACTTGGTACCCATAACATGTAAATTAAGAACCAAAGCAACATATCCATTCTCTTATGCCAAGAAAGAGAAGAGTCTGATTGAAAGAATTATCCAATATAGAAGAATATTTGATGACCACTTTGCTTCCAATATGAAAAATTGCAAGCTCAAGAAGCATATACTGAACTGGTCGAATATGTTTGTTAATTACATTATAAGAAGATGAGCCACGCTCAAGTCAACATCCTGAACTTTTGCGTTAATAGATAAATACTCGCGTAATGTCTCTTGTCCTATGTCAAACTACAATATTAGATTTCTATCAATATTTGGAGTGCTTTTATTAGTTACAGTAGCTGCAACATCATCTCTACTGCTATTTCCTGTTGCAAAGATTGTATCAGCCACTACCACAA
>JARFXS010000249.1 GCA_029194465.1 Candidatus Nitrosocosmicus sp. | reverse complement strand
ATCATCAATAATGTATGGGATGCAACAGATTCTGTATTCTTAATTTCCATCTTCTGTTTCCATCCAGTTCTGGGTACTTCTTTCAATTTGTAAAAGTGCTCTGTAATATCTGTTATGCTTCTTTGTTTTGATTTGCCCGCCATCATCACGAGATTTCTAGTAAATCATTGCATTTGAATAATTTGATAAATTATAAGGTGAGGAATCTGATCCACTAATTCTGGGACATCAAAAGTATGATCTACCAAAATTGTTAGCAAAGTGACACTTACACACATAGCAATGGTAATCATTACAATATACAACACATTGGTAATTTGAGTCATGTTAGAACTACTAATTCCAAATTAATTTAATCTTTTGAATTATTGTGTTTAAGTGATATTCAACCACCAATAATATTAGTTTTGGATGATATTCATGAAATGGATATGACAATGGGAGTTAAGTTAGCGCAGAGCTTTTTCAACAAGAATAACTCTGGTAGCTATGATAGATTGGTAAAACTCGCAACCTTGGGACATGACTTGATTTGGAAAAAGAAATTGGTTGAAATTGTACCCAGGCGGTCACTGGTCCTAGAGATGGCTTGTGGTACTGGGATCTTAACCTCCCTATTAAAACAAAATTATAACAAGGTATATGGTATTGACCTGACGTTTGAATATCTTTGTGAACTGGGTGAGAAAAAGGTTGATATCGATTCCATAAACGGTACAGCTGAATTCTTGCCATTTCAAACTGGATATTTTGATTGTATTGTGGCATCTTATCTGCCTAAGTATGTTGACTTAAAGATCCTAGTCAGTGAATGTCAAAGGGTTTTGAAACAAAATGGTCTTCTGATACTCCATGATTTTACCTACCCAAAGAGACTTGTATATCAATTGGTTTGGAAGATTTATTTTAGAATTATCAAGACCCTTTGGAAGCTCGATGTGAGATGGGCTAATGTGTTCAACGGATTAGATAAGCTTATTATTAACAACCATTGGGACTTAAAGATAAATTCGATCCTCGAGTCACACGGCTTTATCAAAATACACAAGCAATATCATACCTTTGAAACATCTGCCATAATATCTGCCCTCAAAGATGAATGATGACTCTAGACTGAATGAGTGGTTCGTACCCAAGTTCGGTCCTCAAAGATTTCGAATGTTTTGTGGAATGCTTTTTCTTCCATATACAGGCATGTGTGTTTCATTCGTCGTATGGGGTAGCTTAATAGCGGATTCAATTTTTTTCGAGAGACTCGCCATCTTAGCTTTGATTTATTTCGTTGCCTTAGGAATAGGGGCCCATGTTGCTGATAATATAGGCTCTAAAAAAATAAAGCCATGGGGGGATCTATTCAGTAAGAGGCAGTCATGGATTATTATCCTTGCCTGTTTGGGTTTTTCATACGGACTGGGATTGTATTATGCACTTTTATATGCTCCACTTTTAGCATTTATTGGAATTATAGAAGGTTTTTTTCTATTTGCTTACAATTTTGAGCTTTTTAATGGAAAGTTTCACAGGAATTATTGGTTTGCATTATCATGGGGGATGTTACCATTTCTTGCAGGATTTGTAATGCAGACAAATACCATAACATCCATTTCTCTATTTCTATCAGTAATAC
>JARFXS010000248.1 GCA_029194465.1 Candidatus Nitrosocosmicus sp. | reverse complement strand
CTCTTATTTGGATAATGTATTTCAAAAATTTCATGATGTAATATTAAATACTTAAAATTTTTTAATTGACGTCTTTATGTAGTGGCAGCGGTTTGAATAATTGTAACCTGATCCTAATTGAAAACTTGGTATAGGTATACTATCTTATACTGGTTTTAGTCATTGTGTATTAACAAGAAGAAAATCAATAATTTTGTCTATTTTCTGTACATCTGCACCATAAATTTTTCTAATGTATTCAATGCCATACAGGTGTTCTTCTTCTGAAAATGCTTGCGTCCCATCCTCTGCTATTACTATTTTCAATCCTCTTGTAAAAGCATCGTATGATGTATGTTTTGCGCAAATATGCGTATGTACTCCAGTAATAATTATTGTGTCGACGCCTTTTCCATCATACGCACTGTTTAAAGCTCTGTCTAAGTTAGTTCTTTCAAACGCGCTATAGGTTCTTTTCGTGATAATGCTATCATTCTTAAGAGGTTTCAACTCCTCAATTATTTGCTGTCCAACGGTACCTTTCATTGCATGAGGTCCCCATAAGTCTAATTCATATCTATCAGTGGGAAGATGTTCATCTACACAATAAAAGATAGGAATTTGAGCATTCCTAGCGAAATCCAATAAAGTGCTGATATTTGGAATAATCTCTAACGCCCGCTCGCACTTTAAGCTACCCTTAACAAAATCATTCAACATGTCCAATACTAAAATTGCATATCTTGCCAGGTTTTTCTCACACCAAGATAATACTACAGTACTTGATATTTTCCTTTCTAATACTGATAACATATGGCATCTTGATGTTTATAGTTAGGCTTGATTCCAAAAGATCTTATGCTAACTTACCAATATTATTATTGCATTAATGAATTAAATAAATCTGAGATAGTAACATTCTATTGATTTATCTATCTAAAAATTAACAAAGGAGGAAGGTATGATCTATATTTTAACATCTAGAAGACTTTTTCTTCAAGCTTTTTCAGATACGGGCCCAAACTTTCCCATATCCGACCAGTAGATACAAAAAATAGATTAATGAATCATAAATGAATATAGAACCAGATAGGAGATATGGAACATAGTTATAATATGAACAATATGCATTCGTTGATGATTCTTACATCAACTTTTTACTCTTAATTCATCAGTCAGCTTTAACAATTTTTTACTGTAACTTACAGGAAAATTTTGAACTTGATCCAAATTCGTTAAAAACGGAATCATTTGAACTTGTTGAATATGATATAGTTGTATTGCATCTAGTGAAGGTAACGACTTTACAATAGAGCCATTTTCAATAATCTTTTCCAAAAGCGGCTGAGAGCCTTCAATGACCTCGTCGGCAAGTGAAATTATATCCTGAATCAATATCCTTTTATCATCAAGTATTCGGTGAATTTGTTTGGGACCTGGGTATGTATGTTTACCAGGACTTGTTTTTACTTTATAGATAATTGATTCTTGTGTACTTGCTTTTCCGTCAGTTTTTTCAATATCATTGGAAAGTTTAGTTTCTTTTTTATCCTGATTTAATTTGTCCTGCCTTTGTACGATTGTAGCTACCATTTTATATACGCCATTAAGTACCGGATCGTCCCGTGATGTACTAAGCTCCGTACCAAC
>JARFXS010000247.1 GCA_029194465.1 Candidatus Nitrosocosmicus sp. | reverse complement strand
CAATTGAATTTCCCTATATATCTAGGATTCATTTTTTGATTTTGGGTAGGAAATTCCTATTGTGCACATTTTGTCAACTCCGGGTATATCTTCAACAATAAGGAGCTGCATGGTCATTCTTGTTTTGTCTAAGATCATATTTTACACTTGATATTCCGATATTATTCTATTACTATTAGATTGCCATTAAATAGTAATGAAATATTATTATGACCTGGACCATTCATATGTCCACACAATTATCCAAACTATGTCACAAAAGATAGAGGATGGTGTGTTGACTATTGGGTCTGGTTACCTATATAAAATACTACAGGTAGAGTTACAGTAATCTTGTTTTTTTGAGGAATTATTTGAGTAGAAGGAGATGGCATTTTTTCGGCAGTATCTCCGGCATAATTATCGTAAAAATATACTGGTGGGGTATAACCTCCTTCAGAACCTGTATCAATTTTTTTTACGCCTGTTATTGTAAAGTTACCTTCTGTAGCCAAAATTTCAGCCTTGAGTTTGGCATTTTTAAAAGCATCTTTTAGTAACTCAAGGCTGTTCTCATCCAGAGTTTTCTTTGAAATTACAAAGTCGATGTTTTCAACTCTATTAACCCCATTATTAACAGCAAGGTCAATGAATTTGGAAATGTTTGCATTTGCAGAAGTCTTCAGTTCTATTTTATTTAGAGCAGTATAAGAAATTATTTTGTCATAATTACTATTTTCATAGTCGTAATTTGGTGTTATTTGGTAGTTTGAAGTGGTAATATTTTCATCTGAGAGTCCTGACTCCTTTAAGACATTTATTATTGTATTCATCTTGTCAGCATTATTTTTTCTAGCAGTATTGGGATTTGCATTGGTATTTTCAACCGCCAAAGATATTCGAGATTCATCAGAGGGAATTTCTTTTTCTGCGCTTCCAGTTGTTGAAATTGTAGGCTTTTCCTCTTGGAGGACAAAACTCTGGGCTTCAACTATAGCGATGTTTGAAGTAATCACAGTGAGCGGAAGCACAACGAGAAAAGATAGAACTAGGTATAATTTTCTATTAAAATCCATAAAAAAATTTTGATAATATTCTTATTTAAGATTTTTTATGGGTACCGATTAATTATAAGATTTTTAGATCGCTTGTTATAAAGTTATATTCCCACAACTTTTAGATAAAAAAATGGAAAAAATAAACAAAAAGCTTCCCAGAGGAATTTTGATAATTACTATACTTACTCTTATTAGTGGTATACTTCTTTTGATGATGTCTGCCTACGCATTTAATCTATTGCTTCCGCTAGGAGGGGCTTATCTTATGGGGCCAGCATTTTTGTTGATTTTGGGGGTAGCATCGTTGTTAACTGCGTATGGACTTTATATGCGTAAGAACTGGTCGTGGAAACTTTTGCTGGTTTTGTCAGGATTTGGAGCTGCTGGGTATTTGTTAAATGTTGTAAATGGACAGTTCATATCCATATTTGGGGTATTATATAACGCCATCATCATATACTATATGTACCGACCGCATGTGAGAAGATATTATGGGATAAGATCTAAAAGTAAAAGGTAATCGACAGGTTCATTAAATCACTACATTATATCTTATTCAAAAACGATTTTCTGTTCGTTCGCGACTTATTTATTAA
>JARFXS010000246.1 GCA_029194465.1 Candidatus Nitrosocosmicus sp. | reverse complement strand
GATAATGACAGTTCTAATAATAGTTTTAAAATCCGAAGTATCCAAGACCTTGCGGATCCTGATTCAATGAACATGACTTTGATGATTTCATGTATCGACAAAGCAATTCCAATAACTCATGAGAATATGGAATTAGCACGATCGAGTCTGTTAAAGGATTCCGATGCTATTGTTATTGAAGATATTTCATTTAATAGAACAGCAATTGACGGTGAAGTAGCAGGATCAGTGGCAATTAGTAGACCCATCGGCTTAACAGACTTCAAAGAGATTGACAAAATCATAGAAACCAATCATTCCGACCAAACTTATTTAATCAAATTAAATTTTGCCGGTAATGAAGGGGTAAGCGGATTTTACAACAATTATAGGTTTTTGTCGGACAATCTTATTGACTCGATGAAATTTTCTCAGTAGGTACATCTTCGCAAAAATTGGTGTGAGACTTGAATTAATTTAACCTCATCTAGGACAGAACAAGGATAATCGTATGATTACCATTATCTGGATTATCTAAAGAACCAATAATTATCCATAAGTTGCATAAGGTAGCAATTTAAGGTTTGACCAAACTTTTCATTAATCACGATGCTCCCTTTGTTTATTCACTGTGATTTTCAATCATAAAGGTACCTGGTTCATGATACTGAAGGAATCAGACTCATGATAAGGTCGAAATAATCTGAGCAATTATTTACCACAGTATTTTATCTAGATGATTGGTGGAGTCTAGTTACAAGTCCAATGATCTAAACAACCTAATATCGTTTCTTAATGGCAGATTCGTTTTGTAGTTAATTAATATTACTCGTTGCATTGCAATGCTCTTGTTTTGTTACTATCGGGCAGAGCACACTATTAGAAATCTCTCCTAGAGTAAATGAAATGGTAATACTATCCAAAATTGATTTCATAAGAGGATAGCGAAACACACTCGGTCCTGGCAAAGCCTGAGAGAACTTAATTCAATATCATCGCTTTAGTCGCTTAATAATTTCAACTAGTTCATAAACTAATTCTGCCTCTTCCTTAAGAATATCATGTTCCTTCAGATAATATTCGTATTCGTTCTCCAATAGGACAATACCACGATCTAAATCTTTCCCGTATATATTGAGAACACTTCTTAAAAACACGGTATTCAAATATGGACTTTTTCCATAATTTTCAGATTTGTCAAAAAAAATGCTTATATTATCTAAAATAGTCTTCTTATTCATATCCAATGAGTTCACTATAAGATTTGTTTGGGCGATTACTATTGGATTATTATTATTTTGTTGTTCTAGTTTTATTAAGGTGCGGAGGCTGTTCTTGTAAAAATCAAAGGCATTTTCAACCATTCTAGAATAGCGTATAAAACCATTAAGATAATCCTCATCTATCATATTATTATAGATAAGAAATCGTATTAATCTCTATAAATACTTCAAATAAAATAAAAGTTTTCATTTCTCTTGAAAACACCACATTCACGTGTGAATCAATGTTTATTCCACAATATCAATCAGGATAATAGTGTATCACTTAATGAACATCTAAGTTATTGCTGGAGGGACATTTTGTTCCTTCGTGACATAATCTAGTTTAACTATGTATCTCAATTCCTTATCAAATATTTGTAGATGTAATTATAG
>JARFXS010000245.1 GCA_029194465.1 Candidatus Nitrosocosmicus sp. | reverse complement strand
CAGGTAGGTTGTTCGCTTTAGGTCAGCATTGGGCTATAAACTGTGCACCGTATCTGTGACCTGTGCGACATAAAATAGTTACAGATTCAAGGATTTCCATGCTGAATTCGGTGATTTGTGAGAAAAGTATTCTGTACTTAAATTTATTGTACTTAATTACTGCATGCAGCCTGAAAAAAGATCAAACATGATGAAATGTATATAAATACAACAATCTTGAAATCAGAATAGAAATGGCAAATATCGTGTTAGTTCATGGTTCATGTCATGGAGGTTGGTGCTGGAAAAAAGTAACTCCTTTTCTGCGAAATAATGGTAACGTTGTTTACACTCCAACTCTTACTGGGCTAGGTGAAAGAACTCATTTAGCATCAAAAGACATTGGATTAGATACACACATCCTTGATATTGTTCAAGAATTTGAATATGAAGACCTTGATGAAGTGATTTTAGTTGGTCATAGTTATGGCGGCATGGTTGTCGGGGGAGTTGCAGACAAAGTTCCAAAAAGAATTAAGAGACTTGTATATCTTGATGGATATATACCGCAAGACAAGAAAAGTGCATTTGATATAATACCGGGTTTGGAAGAGATTTACAAAGAAAGAGCATTAAAAGAACTGGGAAAAGAATGGCTTGTTGCTCCATATGAACCTCAAGTGTGGGGTGTTACAGATCCTCCTGACATAAGATGGGTTAAACCACGATTATCGCCCATGCCTTGGCATACCCATGATCAACATGCCAGTTTAACCAACCCAGAAGCAATTAATATTCCTAAAACCTACATATCCTGTACCGAATACGATAATTTTCATTTTATGGCTCAGAGAGCAAAATCAGCGGGTTGGGACTATCATGAATTAAAAACAGGACATGATGCAATGATCACTGCTCCAAAGGAATTAGCCGGATTAATTGAGTCGATATGTGAAAGTAACTGACAAATTTGGGCTCAACCTCAAGGAATAAACTTATGGATAAGTCAAACGCGGTGAATTAAAATCAGACTTCAGATACGGTTGAATTATCTTTGATGGCTGCAATGACAACATTCTCATTTAAAATTCCAAGGACTATCAACAAAGCAAGATAGTCAGGCAATATCTTAGACTTTCAATAGGTTAAGACGAAATAATCCGCAATCATATATGTAATACTGCTTCATTATCTGACAAATCGTCACTATTGATACATATTTAATTCGGTGGGATTAAGTTCCTTATGGTATAAGGTTCGGTGGAAACCATGAGGATATCCTCATGAGTCTGACGTATAGACCATTCTCGATGAAGTCATTAAGCATAGGAAATAACAACTTATAGAATTTTAAGATATCATCATTTCTAATCCTAAAATCCAAAAATAAGAAAATAGCAATATCTTGAAGCGCAATTAATAGTCCTTGTTATACTGTTATTTGATAGTAGAGATATGCGAATGTTACGAAGAGTTGTTTTACCAATTCGAAATCATTGATATATTGTAAAAAGGATTTCAAAATACGCAATTGATGAAACATTGCTTAAAGTGGGTTCAGAATACATTTGGCTATATGTAGCCATTGAACCAGAGAATAGGCAGATTCTCGCACTTTTTTAGCTAAAAATATCCAAGGAAAGAAACATGTTTGTTGCAAAGAGGTGTCTTTGGGGTTTAGTCAAAA
>JARFXS010000058.1 GCA_029194465.1 Candidatus Nitrosocosmicus sp. | reverse complement strand
CCATTCCCATATGATATCTAATTATTATATCTATGAATAATTAATAAATATTGTTAAGTAAACTACGTCTAAGAAAAAGTTCGACAACCGAAAATATTATGCTTAATTTTCATGATAATAACGTTCGACGTAGGTTACGTCTTTTCTTCCCATAATATATTATGTATTAATCAGGGTTAAACAACCATACTTATTGAATAACAAGCCAAATTAAATAGCCCTGGGTATATAGATCAGTAAATTTCATTTTTTTAATCAATGTTTCCGAAATTATTTATCAAAAAGGAATCAAATAAAACAGTAGTCGATAAATTAATAATATTTATATATTTACTAATTAAATACCAATAACATTGGTTTTCATAGATGCTTACGGTATAGCAGTCCTCTCGTTCATGGGACTGGTCTTGTCTGTGGGAGTATTAACTTCCATGATGGTAAAAAAAAGTAGCAAAAGATATATGGTTGCAGGAAAGAGCCTACCGTTAATATTTGTAGGAACAATGCTTTCAGCGCAATCAATAGATGGCAACTCATCTTTGGGTAACGTGGCGCTTGTTTATCAATTTGGTTTTTGGGCGGGAGCCGCGATACCAATTGGGTTGGCTTCTTGTTTGATAATAACAGGTATTTTCTATGCGAAAAGGGTAAACAAAATGTCCATGCTTACCCTTCCAGATTTTTATTACAGAAGGTATGGTGTTGGTGCAGAGGGGATGTCATCCGTACTTTTGTCTTTAAGTTTCATAATATTAGTTGCAGGAAATTTCGCAGCAGGTGGATTTATCCTATCAACAGTCTTGCATATTCCACTTTTCTGGGGTATGCTAATTGTTTCAATGGCGGTTTTGGTATATACGTTTGCGGGGGGGTTATTTTCTTCCGCGTACACAGATATTTTCCAAGTGTACTTAACTATCGGAGCGTTCTGGGCTGCATTTCTGTATTTTGCCTTTGGATTTGGAGGAGTAGATTTAGGTACTATTTTGTCTGCCACGCCAGAGAGCTATTTAGATTTATCGGGGTTAACTGATCCTAAAAACGGTGCTTTGCTAAACTGGTCGGCAATAATAGCATTGGGTCTTGGTGATGTAGTAGCACTTGATTTTATGGAAAGGGTATTTTCAGCAAGAGATGGCAAGACAGCTAGAAGAGGTGCATTCATGGCCGGATTATTAACAATTTCAATTATTGTACCTACTAGCATGATGGGAATAATCGCGTTATACATGATGCCCGATATAGAAGATCCCTACACGGTGTATCCTCTACTTGCTATCAATCTCCTTCCGTTTCCAATAGGAGCTGCTTTACTAATGGGAGTAGTAGGTGCGTCAATGTCAACTGCTAACGGCGGTCTTCTTGCTATCTCAAGTGTTATAGCGCGAAACTTGATACAAAGAGATATCATTAGATCATTGTTCAAAAAACCCGGAATAGAGGATAAAAAGATGCTCATATTAACTCGATGTGTAACGATACCAGTAATGCTTTCAGGGCTTCTCCTCGGAGCAGCAATCCCTCGTCCAGGCATTTACTTAGTACTTGCATTTGATATAGTATTTGCAGGATTATGGGCTCCACTTACATTAGGTCTGTTTTGGAAGAAGGCAAACTGGCCTGCTGCAATCGCATCAATTGTGGTAGGGTCCAGCCTAAGATTGATATTGTATTATATTACGCCACCAGAGTTAGCAGGAATAGACACTTTCATACCACCTATTGTATCGTTTGTTCTCTTCATAATCGTAGCATTGCTTACACAGAAGAAGGATCCAGGATACAAGAGGGCCGGAGTTGTAGACTATGTACCCCCCGAAGAAGACGTTGTCAATGGTGAAGACCTGAAGAATTATGTACCCCCGACTAGCGAAAAATAAATCACCATTTATTTTTTTAGTCTTTTTCAAAATAAGTTAATAAACATACTAAACTGAATAAAAATGATGCCTACGAAGGGTTATGCAACTATCGGGCTGAAACCATCTATACTAAACAAACTACAGAATTCCACAGATGAATATTACCCAGGAATGTTTCTTCCAAGTGCCCTAATAATCATGATGAATGAAATCAAACGTGGTCATTACTCGGTTGAAATGCATAATCTGAAAGTAGATTTTTCAGGTGTTTACACTTCGTTGACAATTAGGATGGATGTAAAAACATGGTTAAAAGAAAACTATGAAATTCATAAAGAGGAATACATGAGAAGGTATAAATTAAAAAATTTTACACAATTTGCAGGAATTTTTATGATAAATGTATTTGAATCCAAAGCTAAAACTAATAAATTCATTATAAGATTGAAAGAAGCAGATTTTCTGTGGCTTGAAGAAGAATATGATAAACGCAAAGAAGATTACAAAAAGCAATTTGGAACAATTGATTTTGATAAGTTTGCCGATTTGTTCATTAAAGAATTATTTGAAAAGCTAAATCAGGCCAAAAAAATTTTAACGATGGATTGATATTCAGTAATCCTGAATATGCTATTGCAATAAAGTAATAATTACTTCGGATTTTTTCTTATTTCTCGAGCATATTTTAAGGTCTTTTGCTCACGTTCTTGTATATCACGTTCAATTTCTGGTTGAAATTTATTCTTCACTAACCAAGTCACAAGTCCACAAATCCCTATGATTATCCCAATGGTCAAAGATTCGACTAACATAGTTAATTCTTTTTTAAGAAATCTAGCTAAAGATATATATTTTGCAATAAACTTTCAATATTTCTTATTCTTTTTGTACACATTCTACATATATTCTAACAAGATCTATAAACATTACAACTATTGTCATTTAGTGATATAATATTTTGATCAAATCGTATTGGGTTAAAAAATTTAGAACCGTCAAATGAATGAATGAATCAGATTTGCGGGTTCTTATTTTTATACCGACTTCTAAGAACACCCAATTACCAAAACAAAACGATGAGAAAATTAATGAATACCCGAGAATGAGTCATAATGTGAAACTTGCAAACGTTGAGATTTCTGATATGCTTCGTAAGATTTCATTTCTCCTGGAGTTGGATAACGAGATTGATAACAACAAGACTAATCTAAATTTCAAGAATAGAGCATATATTAGAGCAGCTGATCAAATTGATAACCTTCCGCTAAGTATTACATCTCTTTATGAGGAAAGAGGAATTAATGGATTATTACAAATTCCATCCATTGGTAAAGCAATATCCTCAAAAATAGAAGAATATATTAAAACAGGCAAGATCGAATATTACGAAATATTAAAATCGAAATACCCCATAAAGGTAGATGATTTTGTAGGCTTAGAAGGAATAGGTCCCAAAACTTTGAGAGCAATAATCGACAAGTTACCCGTGAGAAGTCTCAGTGATTTAGAAAAAGCGGCTAGAGAAGGAAAGTTAAACGGGATTTCAGGAATTTCTAAAAAAAAAGAAGAAAGAATACTAAAGAGAATTGAATTACACAACATAGGCAAAAAAAGGCATCTACTTGGAGATATTTATCCATTGGTAAAGCAAATTGAAAAATACTTAACAAATTTGGAAAACGTTTCAATTGTAACAGCAGTAGGATCCTTTAGAAGAATGAGGGAAACCGTAGGCGATATTGATTTTTTGGTAGTTTCAGACAATCCAGATAAAGTAATTAACTCTTTCGTAAATATGCACGAAGTTAAAGAAATTATAAGCAAAGGGAGTACCAAAGCATTCATAAAACTTAATAATGGATTAGATTCCGATTTACTGGTCGTTCCTAAAGAAAGTTATGGAGCAGCATTACAATATTTTACTGGAAGTAAGGAACACGGAATAGCATTGCGAAGAATAGCCCAGTCCAATGCACTTCGATTAAATGAATGGGGATTGTTTGATAATAAATCCGATCAAAAAATATCAGGCGAATCAGAAGAACAGTTGTACAATAAATTAGGGTTGGAATGGATCCCTCCAGAATTGAGGGAAAATAGAGGAGAAATAGAGATTGCAAAGAAAGGGTCAAAGGAATGGCAGGAAAAAATGAAAGGATTGCTAAAGTATGGCGATATAAAAGGAGACTTGCAAGTACATTCAAACAGTACGGACGGGAAAATGTCAATAGAAGAAATGGCTTATTTTGCAAGGACTAATTTTGATCTTGATTATATTGCCATCACTGATCACACAAAAAGCCTAAGAATTGCTAGGGGATTAGATGAACAACAGTTACTCGACCAAGCACATAAGATTCAAGAATTTAATGATTCGATAAAGAGCGGTACTTTCTTTGTGGATCTAAATAAACATGATGAAGAAAAACAGGTGAATAGAAAAACAAGCAATAATGAGAGAATAAAAGGTGACAAAAATTTGGGTGACTTTAGAATACTTTCTTCAGCAGAAGTAAATATCCTTAGCGACGGTTCATTAGATATTCCCAACAACATTTTGGATAAATTAGACATAGTAGGTGCTGCAATTCACACTAATTTTTCTCAACCAATAGAGGTACAAACAAATAGGTTAATTAAAGCGGCCCAAAATCCAAGTGTAGATATCATCTTTCATCCAACAGGCAGAATAATTAATAAAAGAGATGGTTATCCTGTGGATATTCCGAAATTAATGACAATTGCAAAAGAAACTAACACAATTCTGGAAATTGATTCGCACTATAACAGATTAGATTTACGTGATGATTACATAAGAATGGCAATACAAAATGATGTTAAATTAGTCGTTGATTCAGATGCTCATCATCCCCTGCATTATGCATTTTTGGAATTTGGAATAGGACAAGCAAGAAGAGGATGGGCAGGAAGAAACGATATCCTGAATACATTGCCCGTGTCAGAATTGCTCAAAAAATTGAAATAATAAATTACTCTCAAATTACATCAAAATAGACTTTCCGTAAGTCTAACCTAATTTCCCGATCTATCAATCCTAGTTCCATCATTGTAGGATGTAAATTCAAATTAGATCATTGACAAATAGATTCAATCTAATGTATGGAAGGAACACCGAGGAGATAAAAAAACACATAACAGAAGGTTGGAAACAGATCTTAGGATCGAATTTTGATAACCTTTCAGAAAAAATCTCAGGTGAATCTCCACCCTCCGTATTTGTTAGTAGCTACTTATATCCAAAAGTAAAAGTAGGACCCCTATTTTCACCATTGCAAACCGATTCATCAATACTAGATCGTCCCGAAAAATGGGCAGGAAAGTCCATTGAAGAAATAGTAAGATACAAACTATCTCTAATTAGGGGTACACATTCAATGCATGTAAAAACAAATTTGAATGCTGATCGGTATATGCAATCCCTTCAGGAATTAACTATGGCAACTAGGTCTACTGAAATAGAGGTTGCATTTGAGAGAAAACCCAAATTGAATTTAGAAGAAATCTCATCAAGGGCGACATCGGATTCTGACACGGTCCAATTCGGGCTGGCATCAGAATTAGAGAGTATGAAGCTACCATCAGATATTTCTAGTGACAAGAAAATTGAAAAGGCATTTTATGATTTTGATTTTAGAGCAAAGGAAGCAATCAACTATTGCATGAAGAAGGAATTGAGATAAGTAGAATTAGTAAAATCCTAAGTTTAGGAATGATTGAATTAAAAACAGAAAAACTCGCATCGACCAAATGGAGCATCTCTGCAATTGATCAAACAATTTCCTCAGACCTACACAAAAACTGAAACCTTTCAGTCACTCGATCAGATTAGGATCTACAGCCACGTTCATTTTGGGAATTATTATTAAGGTCCTGATCCCAGATGAATTATGGAGTTTTGAAATGCATGAAGCATGGATAGATAATAAAGAGATGCGAAGATAGAAACAGATACCGAGGATCCAAGTGGTCTAAGAACTATCCAAGAATAGGGGGATCTTATTTTGCTGCGAGGTTAGCTGTCACAGAATTCCTACATTACCAAAAAAGAAATGCATCAGTAATAGTCCTTAGAGAAATACATCCAGAATACAATCTCCCTGTCGGAGTCTGGCAGATAAGAGAGGGAATAAGAGAGGCTTTGAGAATGAACTACAACAAATTTGAAACACTGGATATGGCGCTATCTTTCGCTTGTAATAACTTAACCATATCAAAAAATGAATGGATTGGAAATAGCAGTATAATTAAAGCAAGAAAGAGTCATAGTAGAATATCTGATTATTTCGGTACTTCCTAACATGAATATAGAATATGGAATATGGCACTTTTATACCCATGAGATATTCTTCAGTCCTCTCGGTTTTGTTTTACAACTAGAAGTACGGATAATAGAGATGAGAAATCATAGCTTGCAATATAAAATAAGACCTGCCTTGTATTGTGACCGCTGATAGCGCATCCGTAGGTATTTAATAAATATACTCAAGATCTGATAATATTCTAATATGGCTATAATATTACAATGTGAAAAATGTAGGCAAATTAGTAAGAAGACTTATTGTGGAGAGTGTAAAAAGTCGATTGACTACTTTGAAGTTTTTGAATACAACGGCGAGACAATCGTTCCTGAGTCTAGAGAACCAATAGAAAGAATAAAGGCATATACATGGAATGATGTTTTGAATTTTGTCAGGAATAAATATTTTGAAGAAAATAGCGATCTAAATATTAACTGTGAGAAGGATTTTGCGTATATAGAAAAGAAAGTGCCCCAAGATACTTCTGACATGAATCATATGATCGACAAGTCAGGATATAGAATATTTCTAAACAAAAACATCCCAACAATTCTAGATAACTCATTAAGACCTGGAAAACTTATCACAGATATTACTTGAGGATTGGAAGATCCAAAATTGTTTAAAGTATAATTAAAGACAGAATGTTTCTAGATATATAATTGATACTAGTCAATAAAAACTCACCTATTATCATAAAAAAATCCAAGTTTGAGAGAAACAACTCGAAACGCCAATGATTATGAATTTAGCTACGGATTTTTATGATGGGAATTATGAATACTAAAACCAATATTCCACCAAATATCCATGCCAAAGAATAACCAAATGATTTTACCACTATAGAGAATACAAACGGAACCCAAAAAGCTCCAAGTAAAGATAACCCATTGACAAAACTAACAGCTAGAATTTCATATTTAGGCAAACCAAGTTTCTCCAAGACTATTCTCCTTGCCAATGCATATGGAATTACAAATCCTCCTGATATAAAAATTCCAATTATTAATATCGAAGGTATCAAAAGATAAATATTAAGCAATGAAAGACAAATTATATTTGCTGAAACAACTATACCACATATGAGCAACAATAATATATCATTATTGAAATTATTTTTTCGAGTTAATTTATCATAAATTCTACCAATAAAAGGAGCAAAAATAACATTCACAATCATCGTTGACCCCCCAATCAGACCCGCAATTGAAGATGCAATATCAAGTTCGACTTTAAGAAATAGAATGATGAAAGTAGAAACTAAATTCCAAGCAATTTGAAATCCAAGCAATGATAAACCTACATAAATCATATGTTTATTCAACATGATAGATTTGAGGTCATCAAAAATCACGAATTTAGCCTTTTTGATCGCGGTTTTCTCTGTTCAGGTTAAAGAATCTAAAAAAAATGAAAACTTTTTCCTTAAAAGAATGGCTAGATAAATTACTGGTACGGTCATAATATTTTATCTGTAGAGCGTATAGCAAGAAAAATCCACTGAGTATTCCCAAAGTTCCACTTATTACTAGACTTGTCCTCCAACCAAGAGCCTCCGCAATGATGATCCAGCCAAATATTCCAATAATCCCACCCAATGAATGAGCGGAATTTAAAATCCCTACACCTAGCCCACTTGATCCCTTCCCCAAATATTTTGAAATCAGAATGACACTAGGACCAAAGAAAAATGCCATCCCTACTCCTACCAGAACTCTTAGAATTGCCATTTGATATAACTCTGAACCAAACCCTGAAAGAAGTGAAGATATAGACAACAACATTGTTCCAAAAAATATCATAAATTTTGCATCGTATTTTGCCGACAGTATTCCAGCTGGAATCTGAAAAAGGCCAATCCCTATTAGAAATCCAGAAGTAACCAATCCCAGCATTGAAACATCCTGTCTAAAATCATCTAAAATGAGATAAAAAATAGATGAAATATTAAACCAATTTACGGCGTATATAATCCTAGCAAGTATTATTGAGGTAACAGGAAGAGAAAACACTTGCTTTAGTGAAGACATACATTAGTAGACCATGGATTGACATATTATTACTGTTCGGATCAACAATTGATCAAAACCGCAAAATTTTCAACCCGTGATTCAAAAGGAAGACAAAATTGGTAACCAAAATTGTTTTAAGAGAAAACACAGTCAATTTATCTCATTAATCATTTCTCACATTCTGAAATTCCAAGTATAGTGTATTAGTCAGGTTCAATAATTTTAGTCTCAAACCTTAGATCATCATCCACCCAGTCATATCATATATATAAATTTTGTAAAGAATGAAAGCGAATAACCAGCTATGTAGATAACTTCTTGTATTCCTATTTATGCAGGAATATGTCATTCAATTCTGATATTATAATAGGTGTACAGACGAAGTTCAGAAGATAGGTTGTTTTAGGAGAAAAAGCAAAGAATCCAGTTTGAAATATTCTAAATAGAATCACCATTTGATCAACTGTTAAGTTATCTCCTAATGTATGTTAAAGTAAATATAAGATCCAAATTAAAATATTAGTATGGAATGTCCCACATGCCAAAGCCAATTTCATTCTAATATGCGTAATACGCTGGTTGGAAAAAATAAGAGAAATGCTAGTATTTTTGTCTATTTTCAAATATGTCCGGAATGTGATGAACCTATTGTCGGTATCAAAGAGGCCACTAGAGGAGAAGTATATATGAACCCCAACAATACTGAGGATTTAGCCCTATTGAGAAAAGAACAGAGAAGGTGAACGCACGAAATAAAATACAATAAGTAATAGAGTTTACCACTCACCCTAAGTAGAAATATAACTAAAATAGTGTTCAATTCCATGGATAGCAAAAATAGTAAATAAGAGAAAGAAATTGATTAAGAAATAATATTCTTAGACATCATAGTAAAACATGAATTGATTTATAACTGATTCATCGTTACCTATTTCCGCAATTTCCTTAGTTTTAAGATCAGTATACGTACTGATTAAATCATGGTGAAAACAAAGGTTTAGATAATTTGAATCACTTTTCAACGAAGATAACGCCTCCTCCAAACTTCCAGGCAGAACACCTATTCCAAGATCCTTCCTCCTTGAGTCGGACATTTTGTAAATGTCTTCACTAATTGGGTTCCCTGGTTCGATTTTTCTATTTATCCCGTCCAATCCTGCTGCAACTATGGCAGAGAAAGCAAGGTATGGATTTGCGGAAGGATCAGGGGCCCGGTACTCAATTCTTTTCGAGTTTGAACTCTTTTTCTCATTGACTGGGAGTCTAACTACGGCTGATCTATTCCCCCTAGCCCATGCAATATAAACCGGTGCCTCAAATCCAGGTATAATTCTTTTATACGAATTTACGGTCGGAGTTACTATTGCAGATAATGATCTCGCATGATCTAAAATACCGCCTATGAAGTATCGCCCAGTTTGGCTCAATTCGGCATAATCATCAGACTCGTCATAGAATAAGTTCTCATTCTTACCTGTTGATTTTGACCATAAACTTATGCTTACATGCATACCTGATCCATTATCACTATTTTCAATGTTCAGTGGATCAAAAATTGGTTTTGGCATAAAATTTGCGATTTTGTTGTACTTTTTTGCCACATTTCTTACTACATCTTTATAAATCTGAACGTTGTCGGCAGATTGAGTCAAGTAATCATGCATAAAATTGATTTCAATTTGGCCACTACTAGCTACTTCGTGATTCATATTTGTGACGTTGATATCATAATATTGTTTCAATATATTAGCAACCTCAAACCTAAACTCAATCAAAGAGTCTTGAAAAGTAGGAACATCATACCCAGATTTTTTACGTATAGGATATTTCCCAATTCCATACTGTTCTGAAGATAGGATTGAAACATCTTTTGCACGATTCTGACCGTTTATATTATTACTTGCATGACTATTCTTTTCCATATCAAATATTATTTGATCAAATACAAAGCATTCGACTTCAGCACCTATTTGACATGCAATCTGACTCACTGCAAGGTGATCTTCTAGAGTTTGTGAAACGCTCCGTGGATCTTTTCGAGATCTACCCTGATCAAATCCATTATAAACATCAGCAATAACAGTCATTATTTCATAGCTTGACAAAGGTATTTTTCTTAATGTTTTCCTATCAGGAAACAGCATCATATCAGACTCATCTATAGTTGAAAAACCATTTACTGAAGAACCATCCAACCCTATCCCCTTTCTAAAAACATCCTGAATCAACTCTTTATCGATTTGAATGTATTTTGCAAGAAACTTGCCTATAAGATCAGTATATCTTATTTGCATAAATTCTCGATCGGCAGATTCAGCAGTAATTCTCCCAGTCATAGTAGCATCATTCAAAAAACTTCTCCCTCAACAACCATAATACTTTATAGGATAAATAATTTTATAACGTCTATTCACAGGAGAAATTAAAACAAATTAAGTCTCATTGATTATTGCTAGTAGAATATAATGGTATTAATTAACTTGGAGTTACCAACATCAAATTAAAGGAAACATAAGGAAAACAACATTGTATGGTGGCTACGAAGACAAATTATCCGATGAATAACAACTACCAAATGAAATCACCATCAGTAGTTGCTCTTTAGTTTGAAATCAATGGTCTTGTACAAATTAGACTTGCTGAAGCAGATTGTCATTTCTCCTTACAAAACCGCTGACAAAAAGTCGTTTCAATTAACTAGATGTTTATCTATTAGAATCTATGGAAAAATACGTTCTCCTGTATACTTATCAATGATAAATATTGCTTTAGTAGGACAAGTTTTGGCTGCATCAAGTATAGTTTCAAAATCTTCGGCTGTTTCTGAAATAACTATTGCTTTTGGATTTATTCGTCTGTTCTTCTCAACTACAAAAACCTTGGGAGCGAGCGTTTCACAACTACCGAATGCTAAGCAGAGTGATGGCTCGACAATTATGCGATACCTACTTTCTAAGAAGGTATTATCTTTTTCTACCGATGCATCTTCATTTTCAGGATTTAATCTATTTTCAAAATTTATGTCGACTTTATTATAGTAGCTTTCAGTCTGGCTGTCCAAGTCATCTGAAACAGTATAAACTTTCCAATTATCTTGATTAGAAGATGAGTTACCCTCACGATTTTGGTCAGAACGGGCCAATTTTCTCTGACGGTCTCCAACAAGAGATTCATCATATTGTTGCCTTTTTCCTGGATCGGATAGAATTTCAAATGCGATATTAATATTCTTCATTATATCGTCAGATACTGTTGAATTCCTGTCGGGATGGTATCTCCTGGCAAGTCGTCTAAACGCACTTTTTATCTCCCGCTGATTGGCATATCTCGATATCTCCAGGACCTCGTAATAATTAGCACCCTCCAACCAGTTTTTCTAAGTAATATATCTTTTCAATTTTATATATACATACTTGATTGTTTTTACAGGCGCTGGTCACTATTATCAACATGTTTGATGAGAATTTGACATAGAAAGGAACATTGAGATTGAATCGACGTAGTCTTATTCATGAAGAAACAACTATCGATCATGATATGTTCTTTCCTATAACCGGGTATCAATAATTTATCTGATTATTCTGATTACAATCAATTTATCATTAATGGCCAGTGGCATTAAACTGCTATAACGGCCAACCACAAAAATTAAGATAGTGGGTTAGAATTTTTTATAGGATGAAAGTGAGGAATTGTTAGGCTTAAATCCTATAAGTGCGACCTTTGTTTTAGAACTTGCCATTTGATACCCAATTGTATCTAAATTCTTTCGTAAGCAGACAAATTCAATTTTCTGGGTCTTGAGTATGTCATTGTAAGCAATGAGATATGGTAGTATTGGAAGCAGATTTTGACAAATATTACTAGATCTGCACCAAGGAGCAGACGATAATTGCCAAGAACCTTCTTAAACGCGCTTTGAAATTCTATCTTCATATTTCTTTGAGAAGGACTATTTATTTCTCCATGTTATGATCGAACTATTAAGATTGGATATTCTATAATTTAGGTTGTAAATATAGGCGTCATAATTAAGATTGGATTACGGATAGAGTAGGAGGCAATATTAAACAAGTTCATATGATATTCAACCTGATTCTTAATCTTACTAAAACAAAAGATTATTCAATCCCAATTACTCATATATATGTGAAATCGAACTATGGCAAAATACGGAAACTCTGGCAGGCCTAGAAGGGGCGTATTATCACGCGTCGTGGGGCGTATAATGATAGGTTTTGTCATCCCCTTTGTTTTGAAGAGGATTCAGCGTCGAGTTATAAAGGAACAAATGTCAAGATGTAACCGCTGCAATAGAAAAATGGATATGATTAAAAAGAATGAATACTATTGTAAATATTGTAAGATCATTAGAATCGATGATGGGGACTCATAACTAGTAGGCGCGGACATATTTTTGTGCATTATTTATTACAAGGATATTATATAATGTCCTGATTTATGTGGATCTAGTTTCTTTAATTCGCTTTAATCTTAGTTTTCGACAAGATCTGTCAACTTTATCATTTATGTAAGTAAAAGGATTGGAAAATGTAACAACGAAAAATAAGATATAAGAACAATGGTCGTCTTTGTTTCTACGACATCGATTTTGTTGTTCGAGATTTTAAATCATGATTTACATTAAACATCGTTATTATATCGCGATAAGCTTATCATGAAACCTGCAGAGTGTGATCCAGCTTCCATTGAAGCGCATTTGATTTGCATATACAATCAAAGGAGGTGAAATAGATTCCTACATCAAAACTGACGTTCACCTTTTCTCTGAATTCTGTCCTTAACGCTCATCAGCCATTATCAAAATTTTTGCACAAGTTTATATCTCAAAATCGTCAACGATAAAGGATTACATATCGACATAAAAGAATCCTTGTCCAAAATATCTTTGAAATGATGAACGAAATGGTGTTTTGATTCTGGAGGTGAAGGCAACCATGCAGTATGAATCAATTCTATAATAATTTCCTTACAAAGAAGTAGAGCAGATATATTATTATTTGAATTCTTAAAAGAATCAATCATAGAGTTAATATCCATTATATTTTGCGACTTTTTAGTTTCCCCAACTGTATAGCCTACAACAAACGCATTGGAATCATTAACAAACAAAATTTGTGTTTGTAAGTACGGATCGCTTGTAGAAGTAACATTATATTTTAACCCGCTCATATTACCAAGTGAAATCGGAAGGTTATCTGACAATTTGATTGTAGGATCGGTGAGCAATGAATTCCTCGTTAAATCGGTATATTTTTCAATAGGTACAGGGAAAGGAAGTAATTCTGACAGTATCAGAAATGAAGATCCATCTAGAGATTCTGGAAGTAGTAAAGCTATAGGTTTAACAAGTTTAGGATCTTGATTCAACCCATTATTCATGCCACCGTCATTTCCAAGCATCGCATCAGCGTATTCTTTACTTGTTACTTTCCAATCCGATGGATACTGAAAAGTAATCCCTGTGCTCTCGGATCTTGAAAGGTGTTTTTTGTCACATTTGTTTGTCCTAAGACTATCGGAAAAATGAAAAGAAAAGAGATAAAACACAAGAATAAAGGAAGTATAACGATTTTTGTCAACAATACAAGTTACCTAAAGACAGCTATCACTTATTCTTTTCCATACCTAATGACGAGGCATCTTTAAGATACATTCCACCTTTACTTTAAGATCAAAGTAAAAAAAACTAATTTTGTAAAAACATTAATTTGAAGTTCGCACCGTTCCAATCGGAAACGCATTAAAAATTCATGCTCATAATACAAACATGCAAATTTCTTGAATTCTGATATGTGGAGAAATGGCTTGCTAATACAATAAGGCATAAGAAGTTAGAACAGTCATCTAAACTGTGTAAAAAGGTACAAACAGTTAATGAAGATTAGTCAAGGAGACTGCTCTGACCCAAAACCTAGATAAAAAGGTTAGTAGGGCTAAGACAAAATTTACTTACCATATCTTTGCTTTTCTGCGAAGTAACCCTTCTTGGCTAGAACAAGTGGCAATACGTCATGGTCTTCTATGTACACAAGACAGGATATCCAAGATCCGATGACAAGATATCAATATTGTACTAAAATTACGTTTAAATCGCACTTTGTTTTTACAAAACCATGGCTTCTAATGCTGACAATACTAATGAGTCATCTAATGTCGCTACCCTAAAGGTAGCTGAAGCAGAACAAAGAGATGTTGGACGAAAAATAGCCCGCGTAGATCCCGATATTGCCGAGGCATTAAATATTGTTAGCGGTGATGCGCTGGAATTATCATCAATTGGTAGGAAGACTACCGTTTTAAGTTGGCCAGCAAAGGAGAGTGACAGAGGCAAAGGTTTGATTCGTATGGACGGGTTTATCCGAAATAGGTTAGATGTCGGTATCAATGACTTGGTTGAAATCAAAGTTGTAGAATCAAAAATAGCAAAAGATATAACATTTGCTCCTACTGAACCCCTGCGAATAATGGGTGCAGAAGAATATCTCACTGAATATCTGAATGGAAGTTTGATGACTAAAGGCGATACAGTCCCTATCAGTGTAATGGGTAGAAGAATAGATTTGGTTGTAATCTCTACCCACCCATCAGGTCCAGTCATAATTAATGATACGACTGAGATAGTGGTTTCGGAAGAGTCTTCAAAGGCAGTTCAGATTTCCCAAGAGGGTACGGCTGCATCAATCACATATGAGGATATAGGCGGATTGGGAGATGCAGTAGCAAGGGTTAGAGAAATGATAGAGCTCCCTCTAAGACATCCAGAATTGTTTAAGAGATTAGGTGTAGAAGCACCAAAGGGAGTATTGCTACACGGGCCACCGGGAACAGGGAAAACATTATTGGCAAAAGCCGTAGCAAACGAAACAAATTCCAATTTCTTTACAATTGGAGGACCAGAAATAATGAGTAAGTACCATGGTGAATCTGAAGAAAGACTTCGTAATGTATTTCAAGAGGCGGAAAAGAATGCACCCTCTATAATATTTATCGACGAAATTGACTCGATAGCTCCAAAAC
>JARFXS010000244.1 GCA_029194465.1 Candidatus Nitrosocosmicus sp. | reverse complement strand
AAATAGAATTGCGCGACATTGAGTAGTATAATAGTAGTGACGAATCAAATAAAAAGATCAATTTGGTATCCGAATCTATGAAGTGGTTAAAAAAGGAATATTTTTACAATAGGAACATACTTCTCTATGTCATGCATCCATTTATATTGTATTGACTACTACGCTAGTACTTTTGATATTTTAATTACAATATTAAGAATTTGAATCAAACAAGCGATTCTAGTTATAATTTATTACTTTTTATTTGTACAAATAATGAAAGATTGATCGATCTTAAATTTCATAATTAGATACCAATTAAGAAGGTCCTAGTAATGATTTGTTGGAGTTCGTTAATTTTACAGACCACTATGTAAGTCATATATGATCCGTATTAACAGAAAAATTAACCAATGTAATAATTGGACTACCTTTTCCGTATGATTCTTAAAATTCCAAATCCCATGATTAGATAGCCTGTTGCAATCATTCCAAAAACCCGAGGTTGTACAATCTGTTCTGGTTGGCTAGAGGCGGTCACAATTGCATTATGTTCTGCTTGAGTTATTATAAAAGAAAATAACATCGTAGTACCTAGTATCCCGCCGCCTATTAGTAACATGCCGGTCAAGACTTTGGAAGAGACTTTAAGACCAATAATAAAAGATATCAAGAACAAAATAATCGATCCAGTCCAAAAAATCATTCCCAATTCTTCTGCCGAGAGGGGTAAAAACCCTTCTTCTACATTGTTGCTCATTGATATGTTTGCATCCAAAATATATGTTACCAGTAAAATAAGTGCGGCCGATGCTAAAATTTCCGATAGTATTTTCTTACCATTGGACATATCTCAACTGTATTTGATAATTGTTATAAATAGGTGCTTAAAACCAACCACATAAAGCTCTACTTGTAAGATCATTACTATATGATACTTTTCTTTGAACATGATCAACATAGAAAGATTTACTTATTTAAAACAGAACATTATGATCTAAAACTGATAATATCTTTATCCTTTATGCCTGTCTTTTTTGATTCTACTCGTTTTACTTCTACCACACCCTCTTTTTCTATTTCTTTGATGTTTTTGAAGGTAAATCTGTGCTACCATCTACACCAAATACCGAGCTTTGGGCGATTCTCTACACACAAATTCTGCAGGTCGATGGAAGAGACTATCACAACTTTCTCTTAGAGAGACGTAGAATGCATAAAATAAGAATAGATCGCGCTAAACAACGAGTGACAGAACAATTAGAAGTTCGAGCCGAAGCTGCTTGGACAGATAAAGAAGTTCGAGCGTTGCTGCAAAACCTTGGATTACCAGAAAACAACCCACTGAGTATAATTACTATAGAATTAATGCAAAATCAAACAATCGTAGGCGAACCAATCAGTACTGACTTGGGCAAGTTGCGCATTTATAGGACTTCACAATTAGAACCTGTACCGAAAATATGTTCTGTTGATCAAATAGATTGAGGTTCTTCCCTCTTTCTAGTATGGATAATGGTGTATTATTATCAAGGAAATACTATTTCAGATGATCGTATACGGCTCTGTTTACTTAAGCATTTTAAATTCATTATTATGATATATTCTCAAACATATTCATTCAATTTAGCACCTACTTTAGTTTACATTTTATTGTTCTACAGAGAACGTAGCCGTAGAAACCCTCTGTCCTAGGAGGTGG
>JARFXS010000243.1 GCA_029194465.1 Candidatus Nitrosocosmicus sp. | reverse complement strand
ATATTGATCTTTGAATAAAATATCTATTTTTTCTTTTGCAATTTCAATTAGAAGTGCAGAATTACTTTTGTGAGAGTTGTCATTATTATCATCTCTATAATTGGTGTTTTCATTATCATATTTGTTATCATTTTTCTTCTTTAAGAATTTCTTAGCATCATTCCATTGTTTTTCAAATTCTATCTCATCTAAAGGCGGTTCACAATGGGTTAGATTCCAATTATATGATAATTCCTTTATTTTATCCTCTGAAAAGATTGAGGAATTCCTTGCTATCAAAGATTCCATTACTCTAAGCATCGCTTCATGTCTGTTGTTACCTTGTTTTACCTTATAATCTTCCCTGAATAAATCTTCGATTGGTATCAGTCCGTCATTTATGTTTCTTTCAGATGATTCGTTCTTCCAATAAATTTGATCGATGCAATCCTCTAATTTTTCAGAACCTGACAGATCTAAAACGGTAGGTACGGTTGTCCCAATGATCTGATAAGGAAAACCATTCGCATGTATAGAAGGGGTACAAAACATGATACCATGTTTCCCATCGGATTTTACTTCAATAGCAGGAACATCTGAATTGTCTATTGAACTTTTAATTCCACTTTTCTTGCTTAGAGGTTTTTCTGCTATAAAGTAAATATGCGCTTTATTCATATCGTCAAAATGTTGTTCGACTATCGTTTTTTCAGCCAGTTTTTCTAGTGTATCTACCTTACCAAAATGTGACAGAAATTCTTCAATTCCTTTCTTATTATCTATGTCTATACCAACAAGATACTTTCCCTTATAAGCACCTCTATGAATTTTGCCAAGGATTATGGCCTCCATTGATGTAAGCCCTATCCTTTTTCCAGTCATCAAAATGAGCGCAAGATATAGCATCATTTTGATACACTGACCAAGTTGTATTTGTGGTCTTATTCTTTGTGTCTGCCGGTATTACATTTACACCAATTTCATAGTACCAAAAATCTAAGTATTCCTGTTTATAATACGACAATTACATTCTCACCTATGGTAAAAAACTACTGCATTGGCAATCGTCAATATTACATTTATCAGAGCAAGGGTCCAAAATATCAACGGAATGGTCACTTTGTTCATGACCACAACTACAAAAATGGTTAAGAATATATTCAAAAGTACAACCATTTTCTTTCCACTCGATGATAATATCGAACCTGTTTTGCCATTCCTTCCAAAGTGAAGAAGTGATCTTCGTATAAGGATCGGAAAGAATCATATTTACTCCAACCTCAGGATACTAGTAATTACTAAATTCTCTAGGTGTTGGACTATCATGTCGTATCATCATGGTATAAATTTCTGACACTGAGACTATTTGACACCATATCGTTTTTTCCATTTTTAGTAATAGAATGCTCGGATATCGAGTGTATGTACACGGGATATCAATTATGATATACCTATTCCTAAGTACCTTTTCCATGTCTTTCACTTGTTTGAATTTCAAATTATATTGGGATAGAGTTGAAGGTATATACTGACTAATCGGTTCTTAGTGAATTTGAATCTTCTGAGGTGGATTCTTATTAATTTGAGTCGTCATGAGGATGGGATGGGTCTTTACATATTATCTTAATTGTATTTAATATGTCGACATATATTCCCGGGCAAGGTTCGCAGAGGTGCTTAGTGATAGTTATGCTTCTTAAACTCGGATTAGGTT
>JARFXS010000057.1 GCA_029194465.1 Candidatus Nitrosocosmicus sp. | reverse complement strand
CTCTACGTCATAGATAGGATTATTCAAAGCAGTTATCTCTATCTCACATCCATTACATGAGCCGCCATCAACTTGCCGGATTGTCAAAGATCTACCAAATAAGCTGTTTATCTTTTCTTTCAATGAGTTACCAATCTGATCGTATGTTAAATCAGAATTTTTTTCATTTATAGCCACATTCACAGATTCTCTGTCCTGGTGTTGAAGTGCCAATTCGACCTTATCTATTAATTGTTCTTTATTCTTTGTTGCAAACTTTAAGTTCTTTCCCATTCTAAAAAAACTTGGATATACGTCTTCGCATCTACCACAGAGAAAACACTTTCCGTTATCTATCGTTAATATTGCAGCACTATTCTCTATATTTTTTATCTTGATTGCATTTGATGGACAAATATTTTCTATCTCTTCTCCTTTTACATTTAACCCAATATTATGGATATCTTTGGAGGATACTACATTAATCTTGCCCTTAAAATTTTCAGGGATTAAATCAAGTTCCTTAATCGGATTAGGTATCGTTACGCGTTTATTCTTTAGAATATCTCTATCAAGTTTGTCCTTTGTGTTAAGCCACATTTTTTCTTTATAACCTAAGCGGCTCTTATTTAGGACATTGCTCTTAATATCCTTTTTTTTCATCACAAATCGTTTCCTGAATAAGAAAGATCAAAACTCTTGTTGATCAAAGGAAAATCCGGAACGATGTTATTCTGTACAGCTAGTTCTATTAGCGGCCAATTACAAAATGAAGCTGTTCTTATCTTGTATCTAAAAATCCGATTGGTGTCCTTTCCAACCATAACCCAATGCATTGTTTGACCTCTGTGGGATTCTGCATATCCCAAAGCGCTGTCATAGGGTTTAAGATGACTTTTCAGACTATCAAAAAATAAGATATCATCATTATTAACATCACTATCGATGTTATCATTTTTCGCATTTTTATCTAAAATATCGGTTACAGTTTTTTGAATAATATCTATCGAGTGCTTTATCTCAATAACTCGAACTTCAAACCTTGAAAGAGCATCGCCTTTTCGTTTGTTCAACTCCACTTCATACGAGATTTTATCAATGATTCCTTGAATATTTTCAAGATCAAGATAACGGTAATATGAATAGGGATGATTCTTTCGTGTATCAACATCTACTCCGGCGCATCTTGCAATTACCCCATTCGCCCCTAATCCAAGTACGTCCTTATTTGATATAATTCCAGTTCCTTTAAGGCGGTCCATAAAGGAGGATGTGTTCTGTAATGATTTTACTAAATTATCAAAATCTTGTCTGATATGTGTTATTTCGTCAAGAATCAAATGAAGAATGACTGGTTTAATGTCTACTTTTACTCCACCTATTCTATTTATTCCAAAAAGGAGTCTGCTCCCACTTGATTTCTCATTTATTCGCATTATTTTCTCTTTGAGTATATTCATTCTAGAGCTTCCATATGCAAAACCTACATCTGTGCACATACCAGCGATCGTTCCAAGGTGATTCCAAATACGTTCTAACTCTGCACAAATCGTCCTAATTTGGGTGGCTTTCTTACGAATTGGTATTGAAGCCATCCTTTCTATCGCTTGGCAATACGCCATAGAATTTGCCACTGATTCGTCACCAGATATACGCTCAGATAAAAGTAAAGCCTCACTAAGGGTCATTGTTTCAGCTAGTTTTTCAATACCCTTATGAGTATAGTATAATCGCGTCTCCAAGTTTACAATGTTTTCTCCGTATACGCTGAATCTGAAATGTCCAGGTTCAATGATTCCAGCATGAACTGGACCGACAGGTATTTCACATATACCTTCACCTTCCACTTTTAGATATTCATAATGATCATTTAAACGCCTTTTAATTCTCCTTTTAATATCAAAATCCTTTCGAAGGGGAAAAAGATTGACAGGCCATTGTTCATGTAAAACTAGTTTTCTTGTATCAGGGTTCCCTTGAGCAATAACACCAAACATGTCGCTTATTTCTCTTTCATAGTAAACTGCAGATGGTATATGTGATACAATACTAGGATATGTGGGCTTGTCCACATTAGAGAGTACAGAAGTCACTATAAAAAAAATATCTTCAACCTCATTAGAAAAAACATGCCTAAGACTGAATCCATTATGGCTTTTGTCCATCAGATCAATTTCATTTTTGAAATTGTTATATTCACCTTTTCTATCAAGTCTATTTTCAATGTATCGTTCATCAGTACATATCATGGTAACCAATCTGCATTTTAAATTATCATATATAAAGTAAATTACTTTAGTACTGGCTTCTGGATTGCTCGTCAAGATACAGAGTTCATTGTAATTTTTATTATAGATTTTTTCTATGCTTCCATTGAATTTTTCAAATATTAATGACTTATAATCAGAAATTTTCTTACCAATTGTGTCATGGGTCAATATGCTTCCATCGCCTCCCTTCCCAAAACACCTAAATGACTAACCACGTTTTCCTTCATAACTATTACCGTCATATCTGTTGGAATATGTTTACAGCATCATGGATAAGAATGTCTAGAGGTCCAGGTATGTATATCCCAAGTATTATTATGAAAGCGACAAGCATTCCCATTGAAACTATAGAAAGATATCCAAGTTCACCGCTCTTTATTTGTGTTTTAGGTTTACCAAAAGACATCATTACCAAATTTCTTATAAAACCAATAAAAATTACTGCTAAAAATATTATCAAAACGGAGCTGGCAAGAATGTGGTCACTGCTGAAGCCTGAGCTTAGTATCATAAATTTACTCAAGAAGATATTAAATGGGGGTAAGCCCACTATTGCTAATCCGCCTATTAGAAACATAATCCCTGTAATGGGCATAATTGTGATTATTCCTTTTATTTTAGACATTGCTTTAGTTTCATATTTCTGACTAATTTTTCCACTCGCAAAAAACATTAATGGTTTTACGATGGCGTGATTTATCATGTGTAGAATCGCCCCATAGATAGCAATAAACCCGCCAAATCCAAAAGCTAAAGTTACTATTCCTATATTTTCGACGCTAGAGTATGCCAACATTCTTTTCATATCCTTTTGAAAGAGAATTGAAAAAGAAGCAATACCAACAGACAATAAACCAAAAATGATCAACAGATTATCAGAGAATTCTGGACCGATTGAACCACTGCTAATTAAATGAAAACGAAGTATCCCGTATAGAGCACAGTTTAAAAGTACTCCTGATAACATGGCGCTTATTGGCGTTGGAGATTCGCTATGAGCATCAGGTAACCATGTATGCATTGGTGCTATACCGGCCTTTGTTCCATAACCTATTATTATGAAAATAAATGCTATTTTTACAATCATTGGGTCCATAGATTTAGAGTTTTCGAGCATGTTTGTCCAGTTTATCTTATCCTCTTCTGGTTGAACTTGTAATAATGGATCATGTATGTTTGCATAATAAAAGAAAATTGTCCCAATTAGCGCAAATGATAGTCCAACGGTAGCAATTATGAGATATTTCCAGGCAGATCTTATCGCATCTTCTTTTACGTAAATCATGATTAACAAGACAGAGATGAGAGTTGTTGCTTCTATCGCAACCCACATCAACCCTGCATTGTTTATCATTGGAACTAAAAGCATTGTAAAGAGGAAAATGTTAAAGCCCTGGTAATAACGGACTAAATGTTTATCGTCGACGATACCATCTTGATACTGTTTTCCCATATAATTAACAGAATAAATTGAGGAAACGAAACCTACAAAGGAAATTAACAAGAGTATAATCATACTAAGAGAATCCAGATAAAAGAATTCGTTGAATAATGTAATTTTCTTGAAATCAATTATGAATAGCAATAGAAGAAAAGTCAGAAAAAGTACAAAAGTAGTAGACAAGACACTAATGATTTCCACGAGTTTTTTCTTTTTGAATATTGTAACAAGTATGCCTCCCAATATAGGAGTTAAGACAATAGAAATAACCAAGAATGATTCAAGTAATAATGTGATTGACGAATTAATCATATCTATCAACCTTCTAATCATCCTCCTCGGTATACTCTATGCTTGCAGGTTTCTGATGTATGTCATCTATGTTATCAAATGTATATCCAATCCTATGTATTAGGATTGACGATATTACAATTCCTACCAAAATGTCTATGAATATACCTATTTCTATGATCAGAGAAATACCATGAGTGAGAGAGAGGGCAAATAAGAATAATCCATTTTCTAATATCAAAAGACCAACTATCTGATTTAGGGCGATCTTTCTACCGATCATTACTAAGAGTCCAATTAGTAACAAGGAAATAGATACTGGTAAAAAACTTGTGGCAATAACATCTTCACCTAGGTGGATTTGCTGAGTTAGAAAGTAAGAAAGAGCTACAAGGATCGTTGAAACAACAAGTGACATGCGAGTGCTAATGTAGGGTTTTGTTTCAATTTTGAAATCGTAATTTATTTTTTCTGTTACCTTTATTAAAATTTTAGGTACAATTACCGCCTTTAATGAAAATGTGATAATAGCGGCCAGATATATCTCCCAGTTATTAGTGATATATCCTATAACGCCAGTTATTATAGAGAGAACAATTGTTTGATATTTATAAGCCTGAACCCATTCCGAAAATTCTCTTTTAATTATCAAAACAATAGTTGCAATCAGTAACGTACCTGACAAGAATATCAAAATATTATTATACATCATTTCTTATACATACTCTCAAATAAATAGAAAAATTATACCCATTAGCCCACTTGCCAGAGACAGAAATATCAAATCAGGTATTCTAAATAGTCTCCATTTAGCAACCTTAGTTTCAATATATGCAATCAAGATACCTAAAGATACCATCTTTAAAAGAAATACTAACAGGCCTACAATCATTTCAGAGATTGAGAAAGATGTCGACAGACCCCATGGAATGAAAAAATTGATTAATAAGGACATCAAGAGGAGTTGCTTTATGGATTGGGATAATTCAATAAGAGCAAGACTTTTTCCTGAAAATTCCAAAACCATGGCTTCATGAACCATGGTAAGTTCTAAATGGGTAGCCGGATTATCAAAAGGTATTTTTCCAGTTTCAGCCATAACAATGATAAAGAACCCAAATAATGAAAACAATAGACTTGCTGATATCAGTATGGAGGATTCTGCTGTATGTGACATAATTATTTCGACATTTGTTGAACCATACGTTACTGCTACGGTAAACAAGGCTAAAAACAGCGCTGGCTCTATTAAAGATGAAATCATCATCTCCCTACTAACCCCGATACCTCCGAAAGCACTGGAAACATCGAGTCCTGCAAGCATTAGAAAAAACCTGGAGAGGCCAAAAAGGCCAATTACTAATATAATATCTCCTCCAAGACCAAATGGAGAATAGACAACAAAGATTGGGATAAAGAATGCAACAACCAGTGTGGAAGAAAATATGATCCAAGGAGAGAATCTAAATATCCAAGAAACTTCTTGTGATATTACCTCATTCTTCTTCATCAATTTGAGTATATCAAAGTATGTCTGAAAAATGCTAGAACCTATTCTTTTTTGAGTTATGGCCTTTATCTTTCGCATTATTCCGGTTAATAACGGAGCGAGTATGATTATGATCATAAATTGAATAAACCCGATGAGGATATCAGATACAGATGCGGAGGTTTCAATAGGCACTATGGAGATAACCTCACATATACCAGAAGTAAAATGATGATTACAAAGACATTCAGTAAATACAAATTAATCTTTCCTGTCTGAAATTTGTTCATTTTTTCATATACTTTAAATACGGTTCTAATAATTGGTCCATACATAAGATCCTCAAAGATATTTTTGTTAGAAATCTGAATTTTGACTGATTCCTTCACGTAGGAATTAGAAGAATAGTACGAGAAACTCTGAATGGCCAAAAAAGGTTTATAGAAATTTCTAAACACATGTAGTATCGGTTGAGATAGAGAGGAAGCGGTATATTGCATTCTTTCAGTAAAAAATAACCGAATCCACAACCCCAAGTTTCAGAAAGCCTCTTGTTTTGTTCTGCCACCAACTACGTATAGAAATCCTAGTGTCGCAACCAGAATCGATATAAATATCATAAGCACGATAGGCAGTGAAAGTCCAGAAAGATTATTACTTGTTCCAAACTCTGATAAAATAGGCTCGAATGAAAAACGTTTGATTTGGTGGTAATTGAAGATTAAATGCATGAGTTATCATACTTATTCCAATGAAAGGAATCAATCCTAGAATTATACATACAGTAGCAACAATTCCCATTCCAGCAAGCATTGTCCGAGTACTTCTTTTATTCTATAAATTATTTCGGTTCGAGGTTTTGAGAGAAATGAAATGCCAAAAATTTTAACAAATGTGGCTAAGACTATCCCCAATGTTAGTGCAAATGCTGCACTTGCAAAACCTACGGAAATCGCGATGAGGATATCAGGAATGTGGTATGAAGATATAAAAGAAAGCATCATAAAATATTCGCTTACAAACCCGTTGAAAAAAGGTAATCCAGAAATTGAAAGTATACCCACTAAAAAGAGAAGAGAAGTCCACGGCATCCTTTTAACTAATCCCCCCAACTTTTCCATATTTGCAGTATGAGTTCTAAAAATTATGGCGCCAGCCCCCATAAATAAGAGGCTCTTAAAAATAGCATGATTTAGAACATGATACATGGCAGCCAACATTGCAAATGCAGATAGATAGATAAGATCAAAAGATAGAAATACGATAGACAATCCTAGTCCAACAAAAATTATCCCTATATTTTCTATACTACTGTATGCTAAAGCTCGTTTGATATCTTTTTCCACTACGCTATATAACACACCTACTACCGAGGAAACCGCGCCGATAGTTACAAACAGGAATCCCCACCAAACAAATTCATGATTATCTGTTACACCTGACCCCACCCCACTAAAATCATAAATGATTCTTATCAGACCATAAATAGCAGTTTTTATCATTATAGCCGACATTAATGCAGACACATTACTAGGAGCAGAAGGATGTGCGTAGGGAAGCCAAATATGTAAAGGTACGATACCAGCCTTTGTACCAAAACCAACAAAGGCCAATACGAAAACAATATTCTTCACAGATGCAGAAAAAGAATCCGATGATAATCTAAAAGACTCAAAACTAAAATTTCCAGTCTGAGACAAAAGTAACAAAAATGAAGCTAAAATTAACGCAGTACCCAGGTTAGTCATTATCAGATAAATTATACCTGCTTTCAAATTGGAATCATTCTTATGATCATATATTACGAGAAAGAAAGAAGTTAAAGACATTAACTCCCAAAACACAATAAATGAAAAAATGTCATTTGATGAGACTAAAAGTATCATGGAGAGAATAAAAGTATTGAAAAAAAATCCAAATATAGTTACATGCTTATTTTCAATGTACTCCTGAATATAACCTAATGAATATATCGATACTGACAATGATACTATTCCAATGAGAAGAAGAAAGAATGCAGCTATACCGTCTATCAAGAATTCATTTATCGAAAAAGAATGTGGTGATGCAATCTCAAAATGAAGTGAACTCCCACTAAATAACACATTTAATGAAAGTATTATTACAAAAATAGATGCAATGATAGTAGGAATGAAAAAAGGTTTTCCATGGCCATACTTTCTCATTAATAGCGATATTAAGGCACCCAAAACATAACATCCAACAGCGAATTCAAAGAATAGTAAATTAGTGTCAATTGTTAGAATCATGATATTGTTCATACCCTCTAGAATTTTTTGTATCAAAAATGGAAACTTGCGTAAACATGGTGTAAATAAATTAATATTTAATTGTTATGTATTTCTGAGAATTTGAATTTGTGAGTTTTTCATAAATTAGGATTCACTTCATAGTTAATCCTACTTCAATATGGATAACTCCATATCATGTAACGTGATTTATTCATAATTCTAATTCATTTTAATATCCAAATTATTTGTAAGTTACAAACTTATGAATTTTTGAATTTATGAATTTTATAAAAATTTAAGAATTAAGTTAATTATATCCATATGGATGAAGCCTAGAAGCAAAAATATAAAAACATACTTGACTCACTTTCCTGTCAAATCATACATCGAAGCTGATATTTTATCTAAAGAAACTACATGGCGGATAATGGACCACATAAGACAAGCAGGGGCGAAGGGGATAACTGCAGAAGAAATAACACAAGCAGAACAGATACCTGTCAGTATCGTATATACAACTTTGAAAGAATTATACAGATTGGAATATGTATTCCTTTATCCTAGACAAAAAAAGGAGAAAGGAGAGAGAAAGAAGAGATTCGTATGTGAGAGGGGTACATGGGGTAAGTATGGAATTGACAAGGAATTTGACACCGTCATAAAAATTAATGGAATTACAGAAACAATAATGAAAGATATGCGTCTACCGATAATGAAGACATTCGAGGAAATATATAATAAATTTTCTTTAAAAAAAGAACTTGAACAATTCCTACCAACGAAAGATTCTAACATATGTCCAAATTGTCAGAGAAGTCATGAATCAATGGAGTTTTTTTATGCCATATTATTGAGAAGTATTGATCTTATGATAACAGAGTCCAAAGAGTTTAAAGAATTTTTAATAGAGAAAGGATATGCAAGCAAAGATCAATGACGTCGCATATATTTTTGAGCATAGATATTAGGCGAAATACCTAGTGAAGAATCAAGGAGAAAATTTACCGATGGGTTTAAAAAAATATTCTCAAGAATACTATTTCTTTCATAAGATAGAATCAAATCTTGACAAACTCTATTTATCAAAACATCTTGATTTAGACTAAGGCGAATTTGCTGAAATTTCACTAGATATACGAAAACTTGGAGATAAATATCACAAAGCTGCTGATCCATTTACATCAAATTTTCTTGACGCAACATGCAAAACAAAATGGATGAATTTTCTAACAGCATGGAAGCCAATGTTTCTCACTGGGGTCAAAAGGAATTTGAACTTAGATTTAGTATCAAGTGTCCAAATTGTAATATTACAAACCTTACGGATTCTAAATAATCTGATGGATGTGGGATGGATCTTGCATCAAAAGGATATTGATCTGAGTAAATCAAAAAATTGATAGTAACGAATCCTAAAACTTGGATATGATTTGATTAAACAAAAGATTTATGTGGAATTTTAGACCTTTTTAAATTATTTTTCAAGTAATCAATTGTTTCACTAAATTGATTCTTCTTCTAAAGTAGATCACTTGCGTAATTAGTCCAAACAGCTATATTTCCATTTGTATTAAGTAATGATGTCTTGTCCTTTTGTTATCCTACTCCAAACCATCCGTAAAACCATTGCTGTTCAAATCATTCACAGGTCTTTCGGGCATACAACAGTTTGATGATATTTTTAAAATAATAGAATCAAAATATCCAAAACATGAGATAAACGATTATCTTCCCCAAAAAGAGAACGAGAAATGGGTGCCGGTAGACATTTCAGGCTTGCTGTTAATAATAGAGATATCATGGTTTCGATGAATTACAGGCTCACATAACCTACACCTTGGTGGAATTTCTATTTAGTTTGGATCAGAGTAACATATACAAGGATATAGAAAAGATTGAAGGACGGATAAACTACAGAATAGTGAATCCTGTTTAGAACTGGAGAATAATCACGGATAGCCGATAGGTTTAACCCCTTATTACGCGAGAGATCTATTGGTCTTTGTATGCTTTCTATGAAATCCGTGTAGACTAGACCTTAAGATTATTATCCTTGATGAGATAGTGTCGATCTTAAAAGAAGTCCTATGAATAGTGATTTTGTAATTTCTAAGTTGAAGATATTCAATGAAACGTACTATGATTCTTGCATGCATAGACGCACAATTAACAATGATTCCTAAAGGTCTATAACCATCAATAATATTCATAACAGTGTTGAAATCATATATTCCTGCATAACTTTGAGAAAAGTATAATGGAGACATTACTACAAATTTATGTTCTCCTTGTTCTAGGTCTATTTGTGTCAAAGTTTCATAGACAACAATCTCCTTATCAAACATATTGCAAATGCTATGGTTATTGCCACTGTCATACGTTTTAAATGTAACCATTCTAACAGTTACCCGTAGACAGTAATAACGATCTTCAAACTTAATCTAATTTATTTTAATAGATCCATTCAGTAACATGAATTTCTACTTTGAATTCATCATTTCAATACTTCAAAATTTGTCATAGCATGATGATGAGTTAGTGAATGTTCGTAACGGAGATATTCTGAACAAATAGTGCACCCACATATTACTTGGTTTTCACAGGATAGCGAAACGCATTGTGTAGTTTCGATTGTCTTAACTTCTCTTTTTAATCTAGATGTTGCAGTTCTTGATGCGTAATTCCCAGTAACTGAGAATAATTTTATCATGCTGAGCAATCTACCGCAGTAATTATTATATAAAAATATTAGTATAAAAAAAATGGTGTTGTTAACTTAACGAAAATTTATAGCTTGAAGAGGCTCTATTTCAATTATGATTATTAAAAGAAACAGAACACCTTCATCATATATTGGTCGCGCATTGTATTTGTACTTTCTAGGTTTGTCAACAAGAAACGTTGCCAAAGCAATGTTTTGTTTCCGCAAGGTCAAGAGAAGTCATGTTGCAATCTGGAAGTGGATTCAAAAGTATCATCCCAGAAAGATATTATCAAAGAGAAAAAGGATTTCAGAATTTATCATAGATGAGACATTACTTAAAGTTGGATTTGAATTCATCTGATCATTGGTAGCAATAGAGCCTGAAAATCGGAAGATTCTCGCATTTTTTAGCTAATAAATCTAAGGATAAAACATGTTTGTTGCTGAAAGGTTCATCTCAGTTGTACTAAACAATCATGGAAAACATCCAGTTTCCACAGATGGTGGCACATGGTATCCACAGGCTTGTAGATTTCTAAAATTGAAACATCATGTACATTCCTCGTTCGAGAAAAGCATAATCGAAAGAACGATGCAGTATATCAAGGATCGAACTGAAAGTTTTGATGATTACTTTCTATGTAATCTAAAGAATTGCAAACTAAATCATGTAAAGAATTGGTTGAATCTGTTTGCCAATTACCATAACGAGGAGAAGATTCATCCTTAAGTTAACAGCACCCGCCATTCAAATATTCTAATTTAAATATATCAAAGGATACTAAAGAATTGATGAGTTCATCGCATAAACTTTTTGGTATATTTGCTATTCATAGTCCTGAATCCTGCCCGCTCAATAATGCTAAAAGTAAAGAGGTTTTCATTGAAATTCATAATAAACTACAATCAAATGCTGCGAAATACGGAGTTCAAGAAATTAATGGTTTTTATATGTCTGTATTAGAACATGAATGGGGTCATCCCTCGTTCAATCAAATAGCGCTCATGATATAGAACAACTTTGTATCGAATCTGGCATATCCTCGTTTAATACCGTAAAGATTGTACCACTAACAGACTACCATGATGTCTTAAATAGGATTAATCAAAACCAATAAAAGGATATTTTTCCAACTTTTGATGATATCAATAGAGGATCAGGTTTTTTGAATTAATATTCAGGTTGCGATGGGACTTCGTTTGCTCCTACCTAAAAGGAATCTTTGCCTCAGGAACGCCTCGGATCAATAAACCATAATATATGCTTGCATACTTTGTATGCAGAATACAATATCGATATTTTGTTCCTTTCATTTGTCATGATTGAAGGAGATCAAGTCCATATCCAAGCTAGATGCTTATGATGAAGCCTGCGAGTCAACTCAAAACAAAACGTAATTACTAATAGGGCGTTCAAGAATATCTTCCGACCAGACTATTGTTTTACAACCTCTATATTCTTTATACTTGTAATGGCATTCAAAAGGTCTGTGTTTTTGTTGTAAATGAAACCTGCATGAATATCTTAGTTTCCAATGTTTTTTCGATTCATGGATTTATTTACGAAATAAGAACAGGTAAGATTAGAGAAGTCCAATAATAATAAGTATCTACATAACAATACCCCACATCGCTAATTTAATCAGTGTATGTCATAGAAGATAGAGAATCAATAGATCCATATGTCTACCAATCGGGGGGTTCAAATCTCGCGCTTTGCACCTCAGAGTGCGATTAGATAAATAATCGATAATCTCCACATTAACAGGTTAAAAATGGCCATTATTCTACTAACCTTTTTGTTATTAGATTGCTATGATCATGATATATTTCCAGAATTATCTCCTGTTAGGTTTAAGTTTTTATTCTATTGGTTATAATTAACAATATCGAAGAACATGACTATAATAAAAATAGACAAGGATATTATCACATTGATTAATGTATTCACCGTTGATCCTTCAAGGCAGCAACAACTAATAGATGCTCTTGTTGAAACAACCAAACAAGTATGGCGTCTGCAGGATGGTTATGTATCAGCAAGTATTCATAAGAGCCAGGATATGAGAAAGGTGGTGAATTACGTCCAATACAAGGGTAAAGAGGCATTTGATAAGAGACTTGATAATCCGGAGGCAATAATCCGCATGAATAAAGTATTGTCTATGGCCAAAGCAGATGGTCATTTGTATGATGTAGTTTTTACAGATAAAAAAGAATAATCTAATAGCCTTCAGGTCAGGTTGATTTCAAATTCACTGTAAGAGGATTATTGTTGTTGATTTAGTTGTATCAATTTCGCACTGCAAGGTAACCATGCCGTATATAATAAATGAAAGGATTGGGAAGTTTGTTTTAGTAACAAAGGTATTTGAACTTTACAAAGCGTTGCTGGGGTCTTTTTAGACCTCACTGTTTCACACTTTTTTGATAGGGATTTGCTCTAGTTTTTTTGATATCCGATCTCTTTTTAATTACTAAAGAACATAGTCATGATCCAACAGTTTTGTTACCTTGATTACAACATATTTATGTTCATATTCTCTTTTAGGTTTTCCTGCTGGGGATAAACTAAATTCAAAGTTCACTATCAATATTTCTGGCTATATATCAAAGGGTTTATTATTTCCCCCACTTTACTGTGTTTGAGAATGTAGCATCAGAAAAAAGTCTGCTTCCTGAGAATGTAGCATCAGAAAAAGTCTGCTTCCCCCTGAGAATGTAGCATCAGAAAAGTCTGCTTCCCCTGAGAATGTAGCATCAGAAAAGTCTGCTTCCCCTGAGAATGTAGCATCAGAAAAGTCTGCTTCCCCTGAGAATGTAGCATCAGAAAAGTCTGCTTCCCTGAGAATGTAGCATCAGAAAAGTCTGCTTCCCCTGAGAATGTAGCATCAGAAAAGTCTGCTTCCCCTGAGAATGTAGCATCAGAAAAGTAAACAAATTGCTTAAACTTTTTATTTAGTCTCACTCCAGGGAGGTAATATCCTATACAAAACAATGATCCATTTTCAGATATAGATTTGTTTACTGCATCATCTAGCTGTTCTAAGACCCTTTTTTTATTTTCTGGACGTGTTATATCGTTAAGATATTCCTTATGATGAAATATGCAATGCTTATCGTTGTTCAAGGATTCAAGTCCACATGAAAACGTCTTCATTTGTCTATACTGAAAATCATAATATTCTTGTTTGAACGTGCAAAATGATGTCATACTTTCATTTTCTCCAAATTACAAGTTTTATGAATTCCCTAAATAAAAGCTGATCCATAAATTAGTCTATGAAATAATATTTGGGTAATTCCAGATTTCATTCTCCAATCGAGAATTAATTAGTGAGATGTATTGTTATTCCCCACCCCTTCCCTTGATTCACCTCTCATCGGTGGAAAGATATACCTCTGAAGTAAATATTTTATGGCAATTGTTACATTTGATATCATAATACGGATGTTTACCAAAGTTATTTTTTGTAAAAACATGCATCCGCAATACCTCTAAATCATCATTGTTCTTATTACATTTTGGACATACAACCAAAGATATATCATTTTCAAGATACATATTCAGATACATTTGAAAAATCATAAATATTGGATATGTATATCAATACTAGAATATTGTTATTAAAATTTTTTTGATAATTTGTTATATTGTATTCATCTATTCCTCCTACCTTAACCAAAGCAAGACAAATTTCTATCATAAAGGTCTCTCGTAAGAAAATAATGAGTCACTAATCAAGAATCTTTATTGGGTTACTTCATGAAAATATACAAAAGCATGCAGACTTGTTTCATTTCAGAGAGTATTTTGATCCAAGTAGTAAACCATAAGACAATTAATTTCAGGATATCTTTGGTAATATTGCATGTTGATAATCTAGTATGAAATATGTACTATATCTCTTCTACCTTCTAAAGTCCATTAACCAAATAGAATAACAGAGTAGTGTCTAAATGTCAAGTAAATCTCGCTACTAGTTGGTTCAAATCCCGCACTTCACTTTCTATCCACGATTTGATCACAAGAGTAATGTTTAAAAGAAAATGACCTCCTGCTATTATCAATCGTCTTTAATCTAAATTGTCAATCGATGCAATTTATTAGCTTCTATCATGAGATATATTAGTCATTACTATCATTTATAGTTGGTAACGATCTCCCTTTCAATGAATAATTAGTATCACCTTGTAGACCGTTAGCCAGTTGCGTAAGTGCGGTATTTCACTCCCTATCAATCTAACGTTTCTGAATTTGTTTATTATTCAATGTTGCTCGTTTTGTGTGATAGTCGAGTTGGATTGGCTCATGTCAGCTTTACAACAGATAAGATAAGATAGATATGAGGATAATATAACCAATTGCAAACAAATGCAATTTTCAAACATAATTTCTATTCTTTGGAAATAACTGAATGTCGAAGCTTGTTACAGATCAAAGTAGTTCGTGTATTTATCTGTCTAAGAAATGGCATCAAAAATTGGCGTTTCTACAGCCGTTAATCATTACTATGGATCCGATATAAACGAAATTATAGTCAAAAAGATTAGACTGAGGTTGAATGAATTGCTAGAAAAGTTAAACAATTAGAAATATTTTATATAATTTGTAAACTATCTATCTTATAATCTACGGTTTGACTTTATACGATTGAATGAATAATTCAGACATAATAGCGAATTTACTAGTAACCGGTGCAAGCGGAACTGTTGGCCATGAACTAGTAAAACAACTTCTTGCTTCTCCTCCTCATTTAGCAAATCACAACATCATAGCTGGAGTTCACTCAAAAAATGGTGCAGAAAAATTGAATAACTACTCAGGGTTGAAAATAGTTGACTTTGATTATAGCAAATCTGACACAATCACTAATGCATTTAGAAATGTCAATAGCCTCTTCTTGTTAACTATACCGAATCCTGATTCCCTAGATAACTTTGTAGATCTAATTAATCTAGCTAAGAATAGCGGAATATCATATGTAGTAAAACTATCTGTCCAGGAAACTATAGATTCAGAACCCAAGACAATGCTAGGACGTTTGCACAAGCAGGAAGAGAAAATAGTCGAAGAATCTGGAATTCCGCATACTTTTTTATGTCCTACCGGCTTTATGCAAAACTTTGTAACATTTTACGGGGATACTATCAGAACACAAAATGTATTTTATGCTCCCACGGGTGATGGTAAGGTGAGTTTTGTGGACTCCAGAGATATTGCAACAGTAGCGGCTACTATATTGCTATCCCAGAGCTCTAAACGTAAACAATATGAAAACCAATCGTTTAATCTTACTGGTCCAGAAGCATTGTCTTATGGTCAGGCTGCAGAAATTATTTCAAATATTGTTGGCAGAAAAATATCATATAGAGATATTCCAGAAAGTAAGGCTCGGGATAATATGGAAATGCTAGGTATGAAAAAGTGGTTAGTCGATGCAATAATTGAATTACATAATATTACCAAATCAGGAAAAGCCTCTGGGATTACAGACTCTGTCGAAAGTATTATAGGAAGAAAACCACATAGATTTGAAGAATTTGTAATAGACTACATTAGTTCATTCTAGTAAATAACAATGTAACAATGTTTTCAATCAGGTATTTTGTTATAAATCCATTCATGTAAAGCAATTTGGTCTATTATGTAATTTGTATTGGAATATTGAAAGATATACAAAAACACGATATAAAGCTGAGAAATCATAATGTTCTATCTATCTATCTATATATTTGTATAATGGCAGAAATGATGTAACTTATGTTGAGATTTTTATAAAATATGGTGAAAATCCTTATAGTCCATGAAATTCTCAATGATTATTCTATAATTCGCTTTGGGTTTGGAACAAGCT
>JARFXS010000056.1 GCA_029194465.1 Candidatus Nitrosocosmicus sp. | reverse complement strand
CCTTGTATCCCCAAGCTTGCAATATTGCCTCTCCCCATATCGCAAAGTCAGCCATTCTTGGAAGCTTTTTTGTGTTTTTTGTTACATCGTCTTTAATTACAATAGCTTTTGACAGGGTATCGAAAATGAATTTTAGTATAGAAGGTCTGAGGGAATAAAATTCATTGACAATCTCTTTTTCTGTTCTTCTTCTTTCGTCGTCAATCTCATCTAGATGAATTACAATGCTTCTATCCAACACATCTGGTTCGGAGAATGCAATATTGATTCCATTAAAGATAAGACAATGTTTGTATTCGTAGATTTTATCTTCATCATCGGTATAAAGTAATCTTTTAGTCTGACCTACTCCGGTTATGGCTTTACAAACCTCATCCGCTAACCAATATGGTGTATATTTGATATTGTCATAAGTAGCCAAATAATTGTGGGCTAGTTGTTGAATAAATTCTGCTGAATTGTTGTGGATCGTTAAGAGAGAGGGTTTTGCTGGATCCACAATGTTTTTTAATAGAAATTGGAGCGTTGACTTAGCACTTCCTGCACTTCCATGTAGTATCATTATTGGATGCGGTATGTTTGGAATAAAATAGGAAATTAGTGCTACTTTGATTAGCAACTTAGTTCCTTCATCGTCTTGGTTAATGTTAGTCATCTTTGACAAAAATTCATCGAGTGGATCTTCTTTTTTGGAGGACGAATTACTTTTTTGAAATAATTCGTTTTCCATATTCTGAAATGCTACGCTAGGTTCATCCTGAGATACTTGATTATACCGTCTAAAAAGAGGAGTAGGTGTTTCATCCAAGATTTGCCAAATTCCCTCTTTCTTTGAAATTTTTATACATCTATGTTTCCCATCTGTGAGATCATAATAGAAGTCTCCGTTATACTCAGCTACTCTTAAGGATAGATTGTATTTAGATTCTCCAAATTCTGCCTCAGCTTGGAGAGCCTCAATTACATTGTTTATTGTTTCTCTGTTTACAACCTGACCTTTATACTTGCTAAAGAAGAATTTGCAAAGTAACCTAGCAAATTTTCGACTATGGATGGGGATAATCTCATTATGATCATCGTTAACATACGCTCTTGTAAATGCTTCATTATATTGATCCACAAACAACGAAGTAATCTTTTCATGCGCAACTTGCAACAATAATTCAGATGCATTTCTAAAATCAGATTTGTTAGTATCGTAGTTGGCAATAGTATCGGATTTTATTCCTAGTATGAGCTCATATTTATAATCTATAGAATTCAATATGGCCTCGATATCGTCCTTTTCTATTCTCTTTTGTTCTAGAGTTTTTCTACATGCATTAGCAAATTTCATCCAATCAATGAGGGCAAGATTAGTTGAGAGTATTATTGTTCTGTTATTGTATTTGTGTTCGCTAAATTTGATGTATAAGATATTTCTTTCTGAGCAAAAATTGATCGAATATATAATATTATTCTCTAGTAAAGAAGTCATAGGTTTGATATTGTGGTAATCTTCGGGTTCTACTCTATCACGAGGCTCACTTGCGTATTGATTCCTTAAAGGTAATGACTTATTAGATGAATCCTTATAATCATCATCTGACAATGAGTGTTTGTTAGTATCCATTTTTTTATCTCCTTTGCTAAAATCAGATTTTTAATTTCCTTATCAAAATTCCCTCTGATGTTCCTTCAACAATAACATGTGATGGTTCATCGAGATCATATTCTTTGGCGAAATCTTTAGGTATTATTAGTGTGCATGAATGATGCCCTGTAAGCCATGTTTTGATGATTTCTTTTTCATTCTTTTTTGCTTCTACTTTTTGATTCGTTGGTATTGTCTTTTCAACCATTACATTATTTTTGGAAAGTTAAGATAATTAATGATGTTCTTTTCTACACCCATATGGATGCAAAAGGGTATATATTTTATCTTTATGAGAATAATTCATTATCCAATAAGAATTTGGGTAAAACGGCGGATAAGATCCTAAACTCCTTTATAAGGAGAAAGATATGCTCTGCTTACCAATGCTTTAAGGACTTGAGTATAGAATTGAATAAGGAAGGTAAATCCATATCTTACAAGAATGTGCATGAACCTGTTCAGAAACTATTATCTTATAATTTAATTAGAAAAGCTACAAACCGCGTCGGAAATCCGACAAAGCATGGCGCCGTATATTATACACTAACTTCCTTTGGCATGTTTTACCTTATGAAAAGTCGTCGAATATGGGATCTAGATTTCATTCTAGAACACGATAAAAATGAATTATTCGAATTCCTTCTTTATCCTATTATCAAGGTTGAAACGTTAAGATCCTTGACAGATCCAGAGATTATTCACACCATTTTCATGTATCTGATAAGGTGTTGTCAGGAAATAGAAAATACTTACTTCGTGAGATTGAAATATGTAGAAGAAATCGGAGGGATTGAAACGTTATTGACGTCAATTGAATCGCTATTGGACCCAAACTGGACGATATAGAATATTTAGGTTCCAAGACTTTTATTGCGTTTCTAAAATACGAAACTCGGTATTGAGTGGTTAGATATAGGGAATTCAAAAATAATTGAGGTAGAAAAATACAAGTTAATAAAAATAGTAGAAAAGAAGAAAAATCAAAAAGAATTATTACTTCATTTAGATCTAGAAGCCCGAGAAGCAAATCTATTTGAAGAAAATAGAGTAGTATTCAGATTTGTTTTGAGTAAAGGTAGGGATCAAGAGTATCATTTGCTTAGATTTTGGCCATATACTGTTAAGGAATTTTTGGATAATGGGCCCATTAAAATTGAAAGACTCTATTTTAGTTCAATCATAAATGAACTATTTTTGAAACTTCTGGAATACAACATTGCTAGTCCATATTACCGGAAAGATGAAGATAATATGCATGATAACTTTAGAAAATTAGTTCTAGACGAACACTTTATGAAATACATCAAAACTTTCAAAGAAGAATTTGATTCGAATTATTCCGTATTTATAGATAGAATCAACAAGAAATTGGATGATTTCATTTGATTGTTTTGAGGTTCTTTACTTCGGTCATCAATTCCAAAACTTGATCGGATAATACCTTGATGGCATCATCTCTCTCTTGTAATTTTGAATTAATGAGGTATTCATTATTTTCATTTTTTTCTCGGAGACCTTCAAGTTCTTTTTGAATCAATTCGTTGTTATCACTTGAAAGGGTTAAAATTGGTGTTGCTTTCAGATAGTCTTCCAGAATTTCCTTTTCCTTCGGTTTGTAATATGAATCGGAAACTCCTATGGTGTGACCCATAAGAATTTCAACATTAATAGATTTCATAGTTTGTTCGCAATAGGTTTTGAAGAATTTCCTAAATCCATGAACAGTCTTAAATTCATGGCGTCTTTCTCCTTTTTTTAGGGGTTTTCTTATTCCTTGTTCCCATAATGCTCTGTCGATCAAACGTTTTATGGCACTACTCTGTAATTTTTTGGGATATGTAGCAAGTCCCCATTTTGCTCCATAACTAACATTTGTCGTCTGCCAAATGTCTCTCATAATCCATGATTCTCCTATTATTTTTTCACCAAAAGACGCACGGAAATCCATCCAATCCTTTATTGCACTATATGCCTCAAGGGTAATGAAAGTAAAATACTCTTCTTTATCTCCAGGATAAATTATCAGTTTAGCAGCTACAGTATTTCCTTTCCCATCATGCAAAGGAATTACATGCTTCCATCTTAGATAGTCAAATGCACCTACTCTGATTCCAGATGATATCATAACTAAAACTATGGGTCTAACCCTTCTGTCAGGATATTCAAACAATTTTAATAATTCATCTTTGGTTGGCGTCCTGTCTTCAGCAGCCCGCTTACCTGTAGGTATTCCTTTGTTTAGTTTCTGCCAATTAATCGTAATATCATTCATAACGCAAAAAAGCTTAATGGCCTTAAAGTAATTTGGAATTGTCGATTCTACTATCTCATTTGTTTGGACTCTTTGTTTTTGATACTGAATAAATTCTACTAGTTTACAAGATAACCACTTTGGATCGCTTAAAGCATTTTCATAGAAAGTTACTGCTTTATCCTCAAATTTTCCTTGAAAACCTAGAAAATCTAAAAATACTTCAAGTCTCTTTGGATACTGTCGTCTAGTTTCAGGAGCCTTTAAAGCAAAGAGAAAATTCGTGATTGGATTGACTTGGTATTCCAATTTTTCAAAAGATTCACTTCGTTGCATTTATTGAATGAATTATAATGGATTTGGGCCTAAATAAAGACACATATTTGATATGGGCCGGGTCGGATTCGAACCAACGACCCCCGCCATGTCAAGGCGGTATCTTAACCAGGCTAGACCACCGGCCCTTGCATTACAATTATTGATTTTCTTTCTGCTCTTTATATATAATTGTTCATTATTTTCTTCCTCGCTGGTATGGGAAGGCCTAGTATGGTTTTTAATGGCTTTTTGATGTAGAATAATTGAATCCTTATAGGTAATTTGATCCTGATGGGGAATGGATTTTGCGACCTTACCGAATTTAGTAAGATAATCTAACTCCATTTCCTTATTTTGAATCTTACAGAATTTAGTAAGATCTTGAGTAGGAAATAATTGAGATAGTAGAGGGAGTTCTTTTTCAATTAATTTAGAAATCTTTCGTTTTATAACTGATTTTGGTTTGTATTCATAAGGTTTGGAGACTTGCTTTTGACCTTTTAGGAATAGAATTTCAGTTTTGAGAGTAAAGACATAGAGCAACTAATTAAAGGATACTAAAAGATCTTTTGGTTATGACAATCAGCGTTCATTTCGATTAATCAATTATCCTAACCTCTTCTATTATTGTTATTATAGAAAATACAAAACTACTGATATTTCAATAATTGCATTTACTACTATAATTTGTAAAGAATGCTTAACTATCTTTTGTGGGGTCCCCTTTTGTGAGAATTGGATTAAATGCGACTTTGAGGCTCGATTTATCTCCAATTTGATTGCTGAACTAAAAGTACTAAATGAATTCGATCAGGTTTTGTTGTAATTATATTATATATTAGCAGTAGAATTAACTTGGTATTTATATCGTCATAATCACTAGCAGCTCTATTAAATCAAAACTTTGTGATAAATTATATGATATTAAATACTAGGCTAAGTTTGACACTATTTTGCATGGCTTTAACTCTAACAATTGGATTATCATCATTAAGTTCAAGCGCATTTTCACAAAGTATTGCGTTTACTCAAGATGTGGATAGCATTAACAAGATTAGGGAACAGTGTGGTTTAAGCAAAGTGCCTGAAGGTACAGATGCATCTGATGTATTAAGCTCATTCTCGCAAAATAATGCATTTGCTTCTGATGATGAAATTATAGATCAGATTAGAGAACAATGTGGTTTAAGCAAAGTGCCTGAAGGTGCTGGTGTTTCAGATGTTTTGGAGTCATTTTTAGGTGACAATCCCACACAAGTACCGATCAGTAATGGAATCGCATTCCTTTTTGTAGCCGGAGCACTTCTTTTTATCCCTTCGGTGTTATAACCTCTATTTTTCCTTCAAAACTTAATTTGACAAACCCAAATCATTTCTAAAAACTGGTTACTATATATCTTAATATCTATGGGCTGAAAGTTATACAACCATGCCCCAATTCCTATTCAAACCGACCTATTGATGGTTATGAATTTAATCCGTTCCTATCGATATTCATCTGGGAATAATCAAAATTCCTACCAAAGAAATACTTGATGATTTTGGGATAAATACGACTGAATATGTAATTGTAGGAACAGATAGGAACGAAGTTTTAAACAGGTTACAAACAGCATTTGCCAGGGAATTTGAAAGATATGGCAAGTTAAAGGAGTCCGATATCCGACCTATGGATTATGAAACTAAACAGGCCTGGACGAGGATTAGAAGACATATCAAGAATGAACCTAATTAAGGATATCTACACATACCTCCAAATACCAAATCCTCCTTGTTTCTAAATAATACAATTATCTGAAATACTTTATGAGAAAATAAGTGGTTTATCTCTAGCCTATTTAACATTTCCTAAACGGCCATATTTATCTCCAATGCCACATAAGAAATGTCCCGGTTCCATTATTGTCGACATGGTCCTTATAGACTCCTACTGAATTACTCAAAGTGGAGAGATTACCCGTAGCAACGTCATCAAAAATAGCAATTCCATTGCTATCATAACCACCACCCACATGATAGTTGGCAATTGCATAAAAGGTATAAGTTGCTATATCTTTGTTATCAGTAACATATTTTGTGTTTCCTTGCAGATACGATGTGTCATTGTCTCTGAAGGTTTCAGTCACGTTCACATCAGCAGTTATATCCACGGTGCCGTTAATTAATCCCTTGCCTGAAAAGTTTTCGGAAGCATTATTGTTTGTCATATTCAGTTTCCCTAGCTCAGTTTGATAATGTTCAACAAAAAATGGGTTTCCCAAATCATTATTTTTGGAAAGATCAGTGCTATCTAGAGTTTGGGCATATTGTGTACCAATGAAAATAGTAGATACAATTACAAATCCCAAAAGCAATAATGAAACATTACTAAATGTAAGTTGATGTTGCATGTTAATCATTTTTACCCTTTTAGATTATTAATATTGCGATGTATTTCAAATTTGAAGACACGCAATTACCATAAAAAAGGGAGTCAATTTCTATCCATCATACTTTCTATTAGAGATGTCCATTACAATGATGTTATCTCGATCATTTTCTGTCAAAACGTCTCTTACCTGATTTGCAGCCCCTATAGGGTTAGATACGACACGTGGATCCTAAAATGTGCCTTTTATTATAATATCTGTTCAAGAGTGAATTGTAACCATAGTGATAGAGGACCAGCTATACATGGTGTTTTTAAACACATCATGTTAGTGAGGTTTAGTCTCCAAAGCAATTCCATAAGGGTCTTGCATCTAATTCCGCGCTCTGTATGCAAGACCCGTTAAAGTATCTCGGATTAGAAACAATTATATTATATGTTACCACTTGCCCCTTGTCAAAAGTGTTAGTGTCAAAATGAGCGTTACTATCTTCCATGTCAAGGCGGCATCTTAACCCGGTTAGACCACCGGCCCTTGCATTACAATTATTGATTTTCTTTCTGCTCTTTATATATAATTGTTCATTACTTTCTTCCACTGTGGATCGTGGTTTACTAATAAGAGGAATGGATTAATAGATGGAATGATTGTGAATTTTTCAATGGGTTGAATATCGCGCCTATTACTTCATAACAATTTAACCCAAGGATTGGCTCAATAGGTAATTCTATTCAAATTGTAAAACACAAGTATTGAAAATTAGGAATTTCAGGTTGCAAAATGATAAGAAAGTAGAGGAGTAGTTACATACCTGTCTCAAAATATGATGTTCAGTCAGGTTATGAAAGTTTCTTATCGACGAAAAACCCCTATAAAATTAAGAGACAAAATTGTAGTAATATGAATTCAGTTTTAAGTAAAACAATCTCGAAATAGCATAACCTTATTGTAATATTAATGCACAAAAAGTCTTTTAAGAATACAATAGTCATAGCTTCTATTGCTCTCTTGCTAGTGGTTTCAGTATCACTTTCAACCAATAATTTATCATTTGCCTTTTTGGGTTTTGATTTAGGTGGTAGTAGCACTGATCAATCTTTAGGAAATACACAAAGATCCATACAAGGCGCACAGTGCTATTCACCCAATGCAAGTATCATTGATTCTTGTAACTCTGGAGACGCAACAGCCAGTGAAAATCTTGGCCATAATATATATGGACAATAAATAACTCTATTTTTTCCCTATTATTTCTAACATTTTCAGTAATTATTACAACCATATTATTAGCTATTAGTAATTTTAAAGCCATGATTACCGTCATTTTTGTTTATAAGAATATCAATTGTACCAAAGTTTTTTTTACCACTTTCTTTTTAAATAGTATTCTCCATTAAAAACAATGAGTAAAACAATAGTTTCAATATTTGGAGTTGCTTGAAATGCCTACTGTACAACATTTTGAAATCCCTGCAGATGATGTAGAAAGGGCAATAAAATTTTACAAAGGAGTATTTGATTGGACAATGCAAAAATTAAGCAATTCTGAAGACTCCTCTAAAGATTATTGGTTTTTTGAAACTAAAGACGAAAATGGAAATAAAGGCATAGGAGGCGGATTAATGAAACGTCAATCTCCAGAACATTCAGTTACAAATTACATTACTGTGCCATCTGTTGATGACTATGCATCCAGAATTGTAAAAGCGGGGGGTAAGGTAATAATGCCAAAAACAGAAATTCCGGACATGGGATTCATTATAGTATTTCTAGATACAGAAAATAACATGTTTGGATTATACGAGGCCATAAAAAAATAGACCAGTATACTTTTGTTCTCTTATCTATTTTTATACACATTATGACTATTCCTTCACATGATATTGAACAATACTAATGATCAGGTTATAGCCAAAACATTTCACAAGTTTGAACATTCATCATCCTACTCAGACCAATGTTAAATTACTAACTTCTTTTGTTAGCGTGGTGCATTAATGTCGTCGTCTGTCAATCTAATGGATTAGATTCTTAACCCTAGGACAGTATTAAGAATATTAAGAATATCAAAAAATTAGATGATTTGTCATTTGAAAATTTTTTACTGGAAAGTGCCCTATTTCTACAATTGATATATTGAAAATAGGTTAATTGACAAGATAAGAATTTGACAATATTTATTTCTTTGATATGATACTACCATATATGCCTGAAGTAAGCAAAAATATTAATTCAACAATATTGATGTATCCATTTCTGAAATAGATGATGGAATTTACAGGATTCCGGGATTTGATGATGCCTACGGAATTACTTTTAATCAACTTTGATTGATGATGAAAAACCTATTTTGATTCACACTGGTCCGGTAGGCATGTATGAGAAGATTGAGGCGAAAGTTAAGGAGGTTATCGGATTGGAAAAATTAACTTACGTAGCTTTTCTGCACTTTGAGAGGATGAATGGGGTGGTATGGAGTTCCTAAACAGTCCCGGTGCAAGATTAGTCTGCAGCGGATCTCAGTTCCAAATTAAACCTGACTGGCTGGAATAACGTTCCTTTAGATCACATTTCATTCTGGGACAATGAAAAATTGAATATAGGAAAAGCAACACTGAGGTTTATTATGACCCCTCACGCACATCATTGGGACAGTATGATGATATTTGAAGAGTAAATTCAAGGTCACTTTTTACTTCAGATTTATTTATACAACCCGGACTCAACAAACCTGTTATCTCAGAGGATCTGTCCGATTCTATGATTGCTCTTGTATCAGGCAGTTGGAATCTTTATGAGCGAAAAGCCAGTAAGAATAACCAGCAAAAGATTAGAGAAATTAAAGCCAAAGATGATTTATCCTATGCATGGTTCATGTATTGGACGGTTCCATATTTTCCAATTATGTTGATTCAATCATGAGGAACGATTTTGCTTATTCAGAAAACTATTAGGACAGAAAATGGAATACGAGGTTACTTAGGGGACCCACTATAAGATCTTTTCATGGCATGTTAACCCTCCAAAAATGCAAATGGATCCAAAAAAATGGTTTTTACATATTAATTTTCATTTAGTATGTTCATTCAAAACATTGAAACTAATATTAGATTTTACGTTATATAGCTACAATTACATGAAATATGACAATAAAATTGTTGTAAGGATTATTAATCTACCCATTCCTAGATATGTATCACAATGATAAGGGAAAATCATAAAATCAAGTAATTTATGAAACTATACTTTACTCGCTTGCAATATTAGAGTAAATGTTAAGAGAATGATATTTATTTAATTCAAGTGGTCTTCAAGAATCAATAGTTATTAGTTATTTGTAGATATCAGAAATCGGAAGTGTTTTGAAAAAAGATTATTGTTGGCCTAATGCCAAATTGCCTAATTGGGCTTGTAATTGCAAGTCTACGTTATTTCCACATATTAATAGAAGTCACCAGACACACATTGTGCATTTTGTTCGCTTGCCTGTCCCTGCTCAATTGCTTGTTCTGCATCATTAGATTTCTTGTTTTTTCCGCCTGCATATGCCATGTTATCACCAAAGGCTACTACTGAACCTATTAGGGCTGCTGCAATAAACATTGCAAATATTCCTACTTTATAGTTCTTTGTTATGTTACTCATTATAATCATAAAGTATAACTGAAATTAATTATATCATAGTTTGGATACTTGTTACTAGTTATTTTTATTAGATTTTGATGACGGTATTTTGTTACTATAAAAGTTTATATCATCTAGTTTATGGCTCGATTATGAGGCTTCTGGTTTATTGTTGGTTTCTTTCATCATACTTAAACCTGTACCTCTTGTTATATTCAAGTATCCGTTGTCTTGTTTCGGGTTGAGAAAATACTTCGTCTAATCTCCTTGGTTTTTTGTCCTCAAAAACAAATTCAGGATACCATTTCGACCCAAAAGCCGTTAACATAAGTAATATGGGTAAGATGTCTTCCCCTTTTTCAGTCAAACTCCATAATACTATTACCTGATCATTTCTGACTTCCTTGCATCTTATGATACCCTCTCTTTCTAACTCCTTTAACCTCATGGATAATACTCTTGGTGTTAGTCCTGGTATTGATTCTAAAATTCTATTAAATCTCTTTATCTTTAGAAACCCAATGTCTCTTATTATAAGCATGGTCCATTTCTTGCCTAAGACCCCTAGACTTGTTTTGATGGGGCAGTTAACAATCTTGACTTGAGGTCTTATTATACATTCTTCCACGTCATTCCCTCTTTGTTCGGATTCGTTTGGGTATCTCATCTATACTTTCACTCCGTCATCAATCTTATACTATATTTAGTATATCTTAAAGTATTTGAATAGTAATCCGCAAAAAATGACTGATGCTTAGATTGTGGGGAGGTCGATAGTGTCATTTTGTAATTATGGTAAATATAAACCGCAATATTTATAGATCTATTGCTAATTATTGCTCATTGTATTCATCGGATCTGGATTCTTCAATTTTCTTGTAAATTTCAAAATCATGTGGATATTAGGACGAACTGAATTGAATCATGTCACCCACGTCATGTGCTACTCTTTTTTTAAACCTGAGTGTTCATCTAATTGTAAGCGATATTGGCTCTAATTTGTAGACGGTTATATACTAGTGATTTATATATATTATTATGAAATACAGAAGCCGCACCGAAATTGTAGCTATGATTCTTGAAGCAGCCAATGGTGGCGCTACCAAAACTAAAATCATGTACAAAGCTTTTCTAAGCTACGCACAACTTAAAGAATACCTCTCTGTTCTTATAGAAAATGATTTAATTGAATATATAGAGGGATCGGAATATAAAACTACCCAAAAAGGACTGGTTTTCTTAAAGATGAATAGTGAAATCGAAGAATTACTTGCGACCCCAACAAGAAATTATAAAACCATAATTAATTAGAGAATTTTTTTACTACTATTTATTATATCTGTTAAAATTTATAATAAAGTTTATCATTTTTTTATTGTTTGTACAATGATTATTACTCAAACATTTTTTAATATCTAATGACCTCTGAAAATCAGATCTTAACCAGATTAAAAGGTTATCGAGATTCCATTGATAACAATTAACATCTAACTTTTCTAATCTAAAGATTCAAATATAAAAAAACTTCTTGCTTGTTTGTTGTGGAATTATCACTTTGTCTTTTTTATGCTGATGTTACTTAAATCGTTCTTAACTCTATCAATACGTCTACTAAGCATTTTAAAAGAATCAAGTGTATCCATTTCTATCATTCCAGGTAAATGAGTGATCTCTGACACGTAATTGTTCATCACAAAAAAATTACTGATCCTTGTTTCAATTATTATGTTATCTCCTTTCATGTCTTCTGAAGCTGATCTATTTATTACTTTAACAAGTTGTGATTTTTGCCTTTCACTTTCTTGTGTTAAGGGATATTTTCCCGAACGAAATGATTCTTCAATCATATTACATAATTCTGATATTCGCAACTATATTCTAGTGATGAATACCATATTTTAACATGTTTGATGGTTATAAATTCAAAAATATTTTGGTTTAGATTGTGGGGTTTGTCCTTCTTTAATGTGAAAAATTCCACAAAAAAAGGGCTATTGTTGCCCTAATGCGTTATTTCCAGAATTTTCTTGGTTTTGGAAGCTAAAGTTGTTTCCTGAGCCTACTGAATCTCCACCAGAAACTACTTGGCTATTTTGACTTGACGATTGACTTTGACCAATGCCCTGTGATGCTCTATTTCCATCATTGTCATCATCTTTGTCATGATTCTTGAAATATTTCTTACACCAGTTCTTACTATGATCGTCTCTACAATCATCCCAATCGCTGTATTTTTGTTTTGCAAATACGTCTCCCAGGTTTGATATTTGGGGACCCATTATCATTACTGTTGCTAGTGCTACTACAATTAATACTGTGGTAGATTTTGTATTATTTGACCTCAACATTTTAGTATTAATTTCTATACCTAAATTATATGATATAATAATTTTTTAAGATCTTTAGCATATTTAGTTCTATCCGATAAATTTAGAATAATTTTACAGAATATTTATTTATAACTTATCTATCAACTTAGATTTATCATTTTCAAACCTAATTCTTAGTTGAACCATAAAACGTTTCTATAGGTTCTGCAGTGTAGTCCAGGAACACTCTACTTCCGAATACCGTCGTTAAGGTAAGAATCATATTTTTTATTTCTAGTCTAGTTTCAAACCGATCTTCCCATTTGTTACCTATTGATAACATAAATGGATAGTGGATATAACCCTCATCAGATTTATTACTATTACAATATCTTGCATATAGAAACTGTTACCCTAAAATATTTTTATCCTAGGGTATGCTAAATCAAAACTGCCATAATTGGAAGCAGAATATGAGATTTAAATATTGGTCAGAAATTGAGGTTTAGAAAAATATTTTGTCGCAGATTTATAAAAAATAAAGATTATTGTTGACCTAAGGCGTTTTGGCCTTCATTTAGGTTGAGCGATAGATCAACATTATTACCTGAAGCAGTGCTGGATCCATTCTCTGAAAATACTTCACTGGATTGGGCAGTTAATTGACCCTGTGAGAGACCTTGTGATGCCGCGTCTGATTGCTTGTTTGCGTATACATTTAGTTCACCCATGCTCATTGAGACTGGGCCTGCAACAAATAATGAAGCAATAGCAAGCACTGCAATAATTATTGGTGTTTTAGTTATCTTAGACATTTAAACCAATATTATTGGGATGAACTTAGATATTTGACTTTTCAAGCTAAGAACTGTAAATTTTTAGAGCATTTTGGATTGAAAAGTTTATATTTTAAATTCTTATTTTAACCAGGTGATTTGATCCTAGTCGAATTCCAAAGAAATACTAAATGTATATTTGAAAATTTAGTCTGTACTACTAGGCACATGATGTTAAATGTTATCCTTATGTTATAGAATTTTTATTAATCAAAAAAGGTAAATAAAAAACTCTTGACTCAACTTGTAGTCAAAAGTTATATTTTGTTTAAAGGCTGTTTCTGTTTTCTCTTTCGAAAGATTCGTAAACTCTTACGTTTCTCTTTCCTATTTCTGCAAATTGCTTTGATTGTTCTCTTGTGTTGTTGATTACTGTTTTTACTATTTCAACATTTGAAAATGCTATGTTGTTTATTACTCTGGTAATAGCTACTGTATTTTCTGCATAATTATTGGCTATTTTTGAATATACTTCTGGATATCTTCTAAATATGTCTTGGTTATTCCATAACTGGTTATTTGCATTTTCAAAATATGGTTTTGCAATAGATTGAAAGGCATCAATGGTTTGTTTTTGATAGTCGAGGTAGTTTTCTGCTATATCTCTTGTAGCTTGAACAGCTTGTTCTTGAACTTCATTTATTGATTTTGTGTATAATGGGATCTGATTTTTTGCTTCGGTGATGTTTCTTTCAATACTTTTTTTGGACTCATCAAATACCTGGTTCAGATTTTGTGTATTCTCTTCTACAGCTCGATTGAAAATTTCAGTATTGATTTGAACTGCTTGATCTAAATTATCTTTTGTAGTTGAACCGGTTGTGGAGGTAGATGTTTCTTTTTTATCTTGTTTTGACATTACTCATAGTTGTCAATCGTCTTATATAAACATTGGTATTAAATGGTCTTTATTACCATTTGTTTCATATACAAAAGATTAATGAACCATTATTTGGATCAAGCAACCTTTTGAACCCATTGCCATAAAAAATATCGTTTATTCCCGACATTCCAAATATTATCGAGCTGAATCCGACAAAGAATATACTTTTTTGGGCTTGGTCTAGTATAAACGTACTTTTACTCTGTTCCTTTTGATATTCTAGTTCACGAATATCAATGATTCCTAGATTTACACGCTAGTTCAAAAGCTTTTAACGGTTTTCTATTTTTGAAGAAAAATGGAAAATGTTTCCAATCAAAGTTTAGATTGGTATTTTACACACAAAACTTAAAACATATAATATAATAACATTCGTTGAATAAGTTTTTTATCTTTTGAACACATTGTATAATGTGTTTCAAGATAATATGACCTGCAAGACCCATTTTAGACAAGTACCGGGGTTGGGGCTCACCGCCGTGGTACCTAAAGAGTGGTTGAACAAAAAGGTCAAATTTGAATATGGGGAAAAGGAGTTTGAAACTTACGTTATGTATCGTGGAAAGCGATCAATTATCCGTCTGGAACAAAAATCCCTTAGCGGAGGACCTGTTACGATTAAATTATTAGATTAAATATCAACGAATGTTTGGATATTGTTACAAATACACATTTTGCTCGAAATATAATCAGCCATTCAACTTTTTTTGTTGAAATTATTGAGTTGTTTTAGAATAATTTAATATTTTATTAGGCCTCCGGGTGTTGTCTTTACATTCATAATAGCGATTGACAGACGACATTTAATAGATTACCCAAGCTTGATTAATCCCGATTGATCAATCAACGGATTAGTTTCAACACAGACTTGACTTGTACAATCTAGCCATAACTAAAATTATCATATCCAAATTCATACTATCATTTCTCTAATACAATATTATAGAAAACAATTATATTAAAATGAAAAATATATTCGGTATGGTTCAATGGACAGTTGAATCACTATTACAGCACATAACCGATTCAGATTATACAATTCAAGGACAAAAATCTATCTCAAAATCAATAAGAAATGTGTCATCATTGCATACTGGAACAAGAGATGATGTTTCATTTTGTTCATCTGATGAATACAAAGGCATGCTCTCTATTTCCCAATCAAATGCTGGTGTAATACTTTGTAAAAAAAGTATGGAGGGTCTGGTATATCCAAATCACAAGGAAGGACAGCTATTGATATTTGTTGATAATCCTAGACTTGAATTTACAAGACTTGCAAAACGCATTACCCATGCTATGTCTAAAGTCGGTATATCCAAAAGTTCTGTTATAGCCGATTCAGCAAAGATAGGAAGAGATTGTTATATTGGCGATTACGTAGTTATAGGCGATAATTGTACCATTGGCAATAATGCCATAATAGAATCAAAGGCAAATCTGCAAAATTGTATAGTAGGGAATAACTGTTCTATTCAACCCAATACTACTATTGGGTCTGATGGATTTGCATTTGAAAGAGCAGATGATACTTTAGAACTAGAAAAATTTCCCCACCATGGTAAAGTAGTGATAGAAAACGATGTAGAAATATTTGCAAATTGTTCTATAGCCAGAGGATCACTCTCTGACACGATCATAGGCCAAGGAACCAAAATTGATGCTTTGTGTCATATCGCCCATAATGTTACTATTGGAAAAAATACTGAACTAACAGCCGGAACTATAGTAGGCGGTAGTACAACCATTGGCAATAATTGTTGGCTAGGACTAAATAGTACCATAAAAAACAAGATAAAAATAGGCGATCAAGTTATTGTGGGTTCTGGTAGTTCTGTTATCTATGATATTGCAGATGAAGACATTGTTGCAGGGGTACCAGCAAAATCTATCAAAATAAAATAGAACTATTAGAGAAGAAATGCTCCTATTGGTCACAAATAGATGCTTGGTAAAATCTATTATGTTGCTAAATATATTTTTTGAATTTCATAGTATTGTTTTTTTAGCTTGCTTACACGAATTTGCTTATTGACTTGGTAGGCTCTTGCCAAGGACAAAAGCTCAAGATACCATTTCATTATGGAATGGAAGGGATAATACTC
>JARFXS010000055.1 GCA_029194465.1 Candidatus Nitrosocosmicus sp. | reverse complement strand
TCATAAAGGTACATAGTTGAATAAATTTTGTCATCGTGTTGGAGAATAAAGCATTATTTGTGAAAGATCTTTGGATATATCGTTTATCATTTTCATAACTTCAAAATTATCCTCCAATTTAGCTCACAAAGTAAGATCCCCGTTGTTCTCTGATATATTACTAACTGCCGCCTGATAATCCCAAAAGTTTGCTACTGTCTCTTCTTTTAGATCATAATCTCAAATTAATCTTTTAGACAAAATAGCACGAATAGCAGGAATCAAAGACTTGGATTCAATCTCAGAGGGTAATAACATAATAATAATTCCTAAATTTCTAATTATATAAAGATTTTTTAAAAATCAAAATAAACAAAAAATAATTGGGTGATATGGATTTAGCCTCTTCCCAGCCCTTATTGTACACCGAATTTATGTAATGGAACTGGTTGGCCTGCAGTATATTCTAATGGTCTCATCCAGAATATAGCATGAGTTGGACAACACCTACACATGCACCGTCCAGAAATACATCTCTCGGGATAAAAGACAAATGCTTTGCCTCTTTTTCCAACCTTCAACAGGTTGTCTTATGCATCCGGACCTAATGCGGTACAAATTTCTACTAAGCACAACCAATGCATCTTTGTTCATCAACATCTGGAAGTATAGCAATTGGCATCTAATAATTCACTACTCGTCTTGTAACGATAAAACTATTTAAACTATATGCAATAACAAAACAGTGTTATACAAAAGATAAAAAAACTAGATAATAATATCTATTTTTAATTTGACGCATTACGTCTACTTGACCACTATAAAGCCAGTCTTTCAATTCTTCATGTGATGGTTTTGTATCATGTTTACCCCTGAAGATGAAGATGGAGTAATACATAATTTACTGATTCAATAAAACAGCATTGGCTTCATCGCCCTTGCGGCTTTTTGCTTTTAATTCCTCCGGAACGGTTTACATTCTCTCAAATGATCTTACCATTAAAAATCAGCGCTTAGTTACTTTATAAATATTTTTAGAAATATTAAACCACAGATATGAGAAATCGATATGAAAAACTTAATTACGACCTAGAAAATACATATAACCTATAGTCAGTTTTTAAAGTATGCCCTTTTGATTGATGATATTAATTACGCACAAAAGGAACTAAAACATATTTAGATCAAAACTTTCGATATCAAAGATGGGCCCATTCATGAGAGATTCATTTTTCTTTTCTTTGCGGTTCATATTTCACATACAGAAAGGTAGACGTAGAAAGAATAACATCTGTAGCTAAAGCGATATCTAAAGATCCCACTTACCTAGATGTTGGATGTGGTTATGGCGATTTCTTGAAAAAATTATTCAATATCTACCTAATGCAGAAGGTATTGAAAAGAGCGCCGACATATTCTTCAAATTAGAAGATACAAGCAGATTATATTAAAATTGTGATGCTTATAATGGGATAGAAAAAAGTGATTCAATCTTTGTCGGATGGATGGAGCCTGGAGTAGATTACAGGGATAAAATTGCTGCAAAATGCAGATGTAATAATTACAACTTTCGATAGTGGACAATGTGGAATGAATGGAGAATGCGAAATGGATGAATATGGGTTTGAAAAAATAGCGAGTTGGATAACCCCATCCTGGATTGATGTTAATATTAACTATTAAACAAATATTATTCAAAAAATATCAAATAGAAATATTGAATTTCTAAAAACAGCTAAAGGGAGCACATAATTTATGGTATGTTTATTCTAAACCAAAATACAAAGACATCATAAAAGAAACATTAATCGAATCTAGTAAGAAAGATTACAATAAGGATGTTTATGAGCATGAAAAAATCTTGGATGAATGTGGGTTTAGTTATAATGAAATGCTCCCTTCAAACCTAGATACTTGTTTATGGAAAATAAATTTTGAGGAATAATGCCTCCAGAAATAAGTGATTTGGGTATTGCATTAAATGCATTAAAAGAATTTAGAAAATATTCTATTTCATCGCATCATGAGAGATTCATTTTTCCTTTTCTTTGCGGTTCATATTTCACATACAGAAAGGTAGACGTAGAAAGAATAACATCTGTAGCTAAAGCGATATCTAAAGATCCCACTTACCTAGATGTTGGATGTGGTTATGGCGATTTCTTGGAAAAAATTATTCAATATCTACCTAATGCAGAAGGTATTGAAAAGAGCGCCGACATATTCTTCAAATTAGGAAGATACAAGCCAGATTATATTAAAATTGGTGATGCTTATAATGGGATAGAAAAAAAGTACGATCTAATCTTTGTCGGATGGATGGAGCCTGGAGTAGATTACAGGGATAAAATTGCTGCAAGTACAGATGTAATAATTACAACTTTGGATCAAGGTTTGAGCCTTGCAGTAGAGTTTGAGGGACACGGGTTTGAAAAAATAGCGAGTTGGATAACCCCATCCTGGGACGATATAAACACAGAAATAACTAACAAATATTATTCAAAAATATCAAATAGAAATATTGAATTTCTAAAACAGCTAAGGGGAGCACATAATTTATGGTATGTTTATTCTAAACCAAAATACAAAGACATCATAAAAGAAACATTAAGAAAATGTTTTAAATATGAAGGGCAAAGAGAATTACACGCATATGAATTTGAGGATGTTTTAGATGACGCAGGATATGGGTATTTAGAGAGCATTAAAACTAGTAATGAAGAGTATCTATTGTGGAATATTGATTTTAGTTAGTAATAATGCAAAAAGACTAATATGATAATTAAATTAAGTAGTTTTCATTGAAAGTTACAACGTTAGGAGCTGCCAGAGAAGTTGGAAGGTCCGCATTCTTGATTAATTCAAATAATACAAATATTCTACTAGATTATGGAGTTCTTTTGAAGAAGGAACCTCTTTTTCCGATTCAAGTGAATCCAAAGGATATTGATGCAGTCGTAATAACCCATGCACATCTGGATCATTCAGGATGTGTTCCATCTCTTTTTCTTCAAGAAGATTCGAATCTAGAAGCTATAGCAACTATGCCTACATTTGAACTATCCGAGCTGCTAATTCAAGATATGATAAAAATATCAGGCTTCTATCTTCCTTTTCAGTATCATGATTTAGTGAACATGTTAAATCATGCAAGACATCTAGATTACAAGAGTAGTCACGCCATAAGGGACACAAGCATTACTTTTCATGAATCTGGACATGTTATAGGAGGTGCAACAGTTTTAGTTGAATCTGATGGAAAAAAAATATTCTACACCGGCGATATGAATACACGAGGTTCCAAGGTTCTCAGACCTGCCGACCTTGATGTAGGCGAAATTGATATGTTAATAATTGAGAGTACGTATTCCCAGGCAGAGCAAGTTCCCAGGGAACAATCTGAAAGAGAATTAGTAAAATTTGCAAAGGAAGTAGTCGAGAGGAATGGTGTATTTTTCATACCTGCATTTTCTGTGGAAAGAGCCCAAGAAATTGCTTGCGTACTTAAAACATACAATTTTCCATACAAAATTGCTATGGATGGGATGGCATTAAAAACCAACGATATCATGCTCAGATATCCAAAGTATCTTAGAGACCCTCAAATGTTTAAGAGTTCAATTGAAGATGTTGAAAGAATAACGAGCTGGCAAAGGAGGAAAAGAGTAGTTAAAGAACCCGGAGTAATAATTTCTCCAGCTGGAATGTTAGTTGGCGGTACAGCGGTCTTTTATATAGAGGAAATTTGTAAGAGCCAATACAATGGAATTGCTCTAGTTTCCTATCAAGGAGAAGGAACGCCAGGAAGATCTTTACTCGATAAGAGACAAGTAACTTATAATGGAAGAACAATAAAATGTTTGGCGGAAGTAAATAGATTTGACTTTTCAGGACATAACAGTAGAACAGAATTATTTGAGATTTTGGATAAGGTGAAAGGAAACCCTCAAGTATTGACTGTTCATGGCGATAACTTATCATGTACCAAATTTGCAGAAGAAATTGTTGAAAAGTATGGGTATAAGGCTCATGCTCCAGATACTGGTGAAATAACCACTGTCTAACCCAGAAAAGAATGCGATATTGCATATAACAACAACCCCCCAGTAAAATTATCTAGCAATTGAATAACAGATATACTATCAATATCAATTCAACCATTAATAGCGGACAATCCTTTCTTTGGGAAAAAAGAGATAAATCATGGTATGGAATATATGAAGAATCGGTATTAAAAATAACCGAATACGAAAACAATGGTGAGAAAGCATATGAATATGATTCTTTTCCTAAAATAGAGAATTGGCAACAACATGTTTTTAGATTTGATGACAAATACGATCGGATTATGAATGAAATTTCTGGAAAGGACTCAATAATGGACAATGTAACAAAAAAATATCCAGGATTACGAATTATGAGACAAAGACCAATTCAATGTATTATATCATTCCTATGTTCTAGTAATAACAATATTCCAAGAATTCGCCTGATTTTGAGAAATCTCTCCAAAAAATTTGGAAAAAAAGTTGAATGGGATGGTATTGAATTTTATACATTTCCAAGTCTACGAACGCTACACACTACTTCTGTACCAGAACTCTTACTTTGTGGATTAGGATATAGAGCAGAATTTGTAATAAAAACAGTAAGAGAAATAGTAAAACAAGAAACGGATATGGTAAAATTAGCAGAAATGGATTACGATAAAGCAAAACAAGAAATATTGAAGTTAAGTGGAGTTGGAGACAAAATAGCGGATTGTATATTATTATTTTCTTTGAACAAATTAGAAGCATTTCCAATTGATACTTGGATTATAAAATTTTTTCAAAAAAAATTGAATCAAATCTTAGACGAAGATATGAAAATAAAGGAAAAGATTACTCCCAACCAATATAGAGCGTTATCGAAAAAAATTAGAGAACACTATGGAAGATATTCTGGATATGCCCAGCAATATCTTTATTATAGTATCAGAGAGGAAAATGGAAGAAAATGGTAGTAGGCTTTAATCTATCTACTTATTTCTCTTTTTTTTATTATCGGCCGATTTCTTTGAAGATGTAGGAGTTGATTTCCTAGAACTAGAAGGGGTATTTTTTGTTGTTTTGGATTTGGTGGACGTCTTAGAACTAGAAGGGGTATTTTTTGTTGTTTTGGATTTGGTGGACGTCTTAGAACTAGAAGGGGTATTTTTTGTTGTTTTGGTGGCAACATTTTTCTCTATTTTTAGTATTCTTTTATCCATTTCCTTAAGTAAAGATTGAGTCTGTTTAATAGATACGGACTGTTTTTCAATAGAACTGAGACCTTTTTGTAATGGTTGCGTTACTTTTTGTATCTTTTGAATTTCTTTAAACAGTTTATCCACATTCTTACTAATGATCTCTAAGTTTTTAGTTATAGGAGTTAAATCAATTTCCCTATGATCAGAACTCTTATCAGAACTCTTTTTCACCGTTTCTTTTCTATTTGTGCGATTCGATTTTTCTTCATCATCCTCTTCATCATCCTCTTCATCATCCTCTTCATCATCCTCTTCATCATCCTCTTCATCATCCTCTTCTAATTCTAATTCTTCATCATCCTCTTCCTCTTCATCATCCTCTTCTAATTCTAATTCTTCATCCTCTTCCTCTTCATCATCCTCTTCTAATTCCTTTTCTAATTCCTTTTCTAATTCTTCTTTTTTATCTTCGTTATTATCTAAATTATCAGATTTTGAAGTTTCATCATCTGTAGATAGAACGCGATCATCAGCTGCTATTATTTTCTCTTTTTTATTATCAATAATAGGAAAATTTTGAACTTCTAAAGACATATCTATACAGTGAAATAAAATACCAAATATTAAAACTGATCTCTATAAAATATTACAAAGTAATAAAAAAATACTAACTAACTTAGTGGTTTCAATTCCTCCGTAAAAGTATTGTAAATAGACAATGCTTCTTCTTCGCTTTTCGCTCCCACAATCGTGGCGGCTCCACTTGTAAGGAAGCTAATAAGTAGTTGATTTTGAAAGGACACTGTTATACCCAAATTGCCTTTTGATTTCAATATATAACCATTAGATTCGGCAATTTTCAAAATGTTTGATAAATCAACCTCGTTTGTAATTTGAGCTGGGGTAACGGTGTATGTTCTCTTGCCTCGATCTCTTCCGCATAATTCTTCTACCATAATAGATGGTATTTTGATATCTTTTTGTTCAACATGCAATCCGCAGGAGGGACATTCATCATGTCTATTCATCTGAATTTTATCAAAAACTAAATCATTTAGATCTACGTATAATAATTTATTGACTAAGGACGGCTGCTGCCCAATTGCGATTTTTACTGCTTCAGATACCTGAATTCCAGAGACAAGATAGAGAATTGATGGATGTACTCCCTCAGTGCTACATGTTGGCATTTCATCCTCAGACAATTCAGGAAAGATGCATCTAAGACAAGCACTCTGATTTGGGAGGATAGTACAGACCGAACCAACCATTCCAAGTGCCCCAGCATAAATAAAAGGTATACCTAGTCTTAAACAAGCATCGTTTAGAGCATATCTAGCATCGATACTATCCAAAGCATCAATAACTATATCATATCCTTTAATTATTTTTTCAGCGGTAAATTTAGTAACAGAAATGGGAATGGCCTCTATTTTGACACCAGGATTCATTTTCTTTAAACGTTCCAAGGCAGCTTCAACTTTTACCTTTCCTATATCTGCATCAGTGTACAAATGTTGTCTGTGAAGATTAGAGATCTCTATTACATCTCTGTCAACTATTCGAATCTCTCCTATTCCCATTCCAACTAATTGAGCTAAAACCGGGTTTCCTATTCCTCCTGCACCGACTACACATATTTTTGTATCTTTGAGTTTTTCCATCCCGACATAACCAATTTCCTCGAGCATAATTTGTCTTGAATATCTCAGCATGTCTTGATTAGTTATTTCAGCTCCGCCGGCAACTGCAGGTAGAATATAAATAGAATCACCTTCTTTCAAAACTGAACCCATCCCTGCATTGTTAAAGCGCATATTTTTTCCATTAATATAAATATTAATTAATGCTCTAGGCTTTCCGTTAATGTCTATAACTCTACGTTTAAAATCATCACCCATAATACCGGATACAATGTTGAATGCTTCATCTAAAGTTGAAGCATCAATAGACATTTTTTTTTCTCCTGCACCTTTGTTTAAAACTGATGGAACAACAAATTCTATTGTGGTCAATTTATAATTAACACCGTAATTTTTCGATTTATATCCGTTTGTTCAACGTATCATTGCGGAAACTAGCCGGATATCAGGTTTTACTGAACTAGGAGTAGGAAGAAGATCAGTAATAGATTCAGTAGTTTTAAGTCCGTTACCAGTAACATAACACACTATATTTTCATCTTTATCGATTTTATTTTCCTCTATTAGTTTCTTTAAAACACCTACTGCTACACCACCAGCAGGTTCAGTGAATATTCCTTCGGATTTCGCAAGCAATAAAATGGCATTTTTAATTTCAGAATCAGTAACTTTCTCGCCTATTCCATTAAATTGTCTTAGACGTTTAAGTACGTATAATCCGTCACCAGGATCTCCTATGGCTAAGCTTTTTGCAACAGTATCAGGCTTTTCTACGGGTATAACTTCATTAGATCTATTCTTATAAGCATCAACAATAGGTGCACATCCATTAGGTTGGGCAGCAATTATCCTTAAATTAGAAATATCAGAAATTAATCCTATATTCATTATTTCTTCAAATCCTTTACAAATGGCATTCAACATAGCTCCACTTCCCACTGGAATTACTAGTACATCAGGGACGATCCAATTCAATTGTTCCAATACTTCAAACGCTAGTGTTTTAGAGCCTTCAACGTAGTAAGGTCGCATATTTATATTTACAATTCCATAGCCATTAGAATCTCCAATTACTGAAGCGATCCTGTTAGCATCATCATAGGCACCATCCACAGCTACAAATTTGCCTCCATATGACAAAGCTTGTGCAATTTTAACATCTTCTATGTCAGAGGGTGCGAAAATGTAACAAGGTAAATTTGCTTTTGCTGCATGAGCGGCGGTAGCAGATGCGAGATTGCCAGTAGATGCACAACCACGGCAGATAAATTCATCTCTTTAGCTTTTGATACTGCAACCCCTGCTGGCCTATCCTTAAAAGAGAAAGTTGGATTTACAGAATCGTTTTTAATGTATAGATTCTTAAATCCTCCAAGACTATTACCCAAATTATCTGCTTTTTGTAACGGAGTGATCGCACCATTTAAACTGACTATATTTTTCTTGTCTTCTATTGGAAGAATTTCAAAATATCGCCAATAAGTTAAATCTGAACGACTTTCAAATGTATCCCTAGTAATGGTAGTATCTTATACTGGACATCTAACGGCCCAAAGCAATCCTCACAGATATATATAAATCTTGGGGAATACTCTTTATTACATTCTCTACATTTTAGTGCACTTATAATTCCCATTATTTCTGAATACAAAAGAACAATATGATAGATAAATCTCTCTAAATAATATTTAGTATTACTTAACTTAACTATTAGGAATTAATCAGCCTAATTCATTATGAAAACATGAACGATTTCCTGTATGACAAGCAGGTTTCATAGAATTAACCAGATACAATAGTGCGTCAGAATCACAATCAACTAATATTTTTTCTACTGGTTGAATATTCCCCGATTCTTCGCCTTTCATCCACAATCTATTATGAGAAGTACTCCAAAAATGTGCATTTCCAGTTTCAACGGTTTTGGCTAAGGCGTACTTATTTGCATACCCAAGCATCAAAATATCTTTAGTTCTTATATCTTGAACCACTACAGGGATGATTCCATTTCGTTTTTCAAAATCGATTTTATCTATGGATTTTAACAACCTGAAACATTGGATCGAAAAGGTATAAGAATTTTCTATAATACTAAAATTTACTCCCAAATCTTTGGGGCATTTTTATTAAATAGTATGAGATAATCATTACAACAAAGACATAATTGTTGCTAATAAATAATTGGAATAAACCTAGTGATGAGAAAACTCTGCATATAGGATTTGATGACACTGATTCAGTAAATGGAAGATGCACTACCCACCTATCTTATTTAATATCAAATATGCTAATAAGAAAATTTCAGGTAGAATTTGTTGATTTTCCACTGTTAATAAGACTAAATCCCAACGTTCCTCTTAAAACTAGAGGAAATGGTGCAGTCTGTCTAAGAATAAGAGGTAGAAATTATGAAAAAATCAAAGAGGAGATCACTTATATCATAGAAAACTATTCCGAATTAGAAAACGGAGCCAATCCGGGTTTAGTTTTTTATGAAGGAAATGACATTGGCAAAGACTTGACATCGTTTAGTGAAAGTGCTATGGATACCATATTAAGTAAACAACTAGCCATCAAAATAGCTAGTAAGAATCATGTACAATTCAGCATTTTTGGAAAAGGATATGGAATTGTAGGTGCACTTGCAGCAACAGGTTGTCTTTTAGATTCAGATCATACATTTGAAACAATTGCATACAGAAGTAAAGAAAATATTGGAACTAACAGAAAAACAGATGACTTTAAAGTAAGAAAATTAAGCGAGCAATCATATCCATATACTTACAATAATTTTGACATTAAAAATAATAGAATACTAATTACCCCTCGTGGACCTGACCCGGTGTTTTGTGGTATTAGAGGAGAAGATCCATTTATAACCACATTATTTCTGAAAAACTTGTGTATCGAAGAAGAATTAGACGGCTATATGATTCGAAGAAGAATTAGACGGCTATATGATATTCAGATCAAATCAAGGAACGAATTTACATCTACTCAAAGAGAACAATGGAATTAACATTAAACCATATACTTCAGGACGTATAACTTGTCATGTTGCATCTACACCATCGGTAATTAATGGTGGACATGTAATTTTCAAAATAAGGGACGGGTTTGGTAGTATCTTACCAGTTGCGGTTTACCAACCTACGGGTCTAACAAAGATTGCAAGTATGTTGATAATTGGAGATAGGATCGAGGTAGGGTATGGGTCACATTTAAAATCAAATAATCAAATTACACTTAACCTAGAATATCTCATAATCAAAGAATTAGTAAAAGTGTATAATATTAGGAACCCCACTTGCGAAAAGTGTTCTAAGAATATGAAATCAGAGGGAAAGAATAAAGGATATCAATGTTATATTTGTAAAACAAGAATTAGAAATGGTGTAAAAATAAAGACGGAAAAAAATAGAAAACTAAAGTCTGGTCTATATATTCCTGAACCTATTGCTCATCGACATCTCACCAAACCATCATCCAGGTATGGTATGGAAAAGAGATTTAATAGTATAGAAATAAAGTATCTGCTAAAAAGTACAAAGTGGATAAAAGATAGCGGGGGGTTGATTTGAACTTACGGCTGGCTTTAAAGGCACAGAAACCGCTCTGCGGGTTATGAGCCCGCCGGGATAACCTAGCCCCTAAAAAGGTCTGGCTTCCCCACCCCGCTAAATAATATTGGTAATATAAGGAGTATATATACGGTATAGATGAATGAATTGAATCGAGACTATGCAAGAAAAAGAGATTTATTCCTGGTTTTTTATTCGCGAGAATATGTCTTGTTAGGTAATTATAAACAAATCAAAAATATTTGATATGGCGTTAACAATTATTTAGTTTATCATTGTAACTTGTCATCTTTCATTGCCAAATAATACTGTATTTGTTGAAGGAGTATATCATCATCTTAAAGCCTAACATTAGGTATAGGCACACTGGAAAAGGCTTGGGTAGGGGAAAAAAGAAACTTAAGTTTCTAATGCGGGAGATGGGATTTGAACCCACGGACCCCTAAGAGATGAGGTATCTCAATTATCCTGGTTTCTGAGCATCGTGTTTTAAACATCTCACGCCTTTGACCAGGCTTGGCAACTCCCGCATAAAATATTTTTAAAAAGCCCAACATATATTCTAATAAAAAATGTGAAGATCACTCCATACCAGCTCCACCGACAAGATTTACAAAAATATCATCTAATGTGATTGGAGATACAGAAAAGGACAAATTATTGCGAACTAAAATATCAGATATTTCTCTTAGATTATGCTCAAAAGTAAATAGCCTTATAGAGTCAGAACTCATACTAATTGTTTTCCCAAAAGAATTAATGAAGTTTCTTAAATCATAGACATTATAATCCTTTGATATGCTGATGTCAATTCTTATTTGATAATTTAGAGTATTTCTTAAATCGTTCATATTGCCTCTAGAAACGACTCTACCTTCATCAATAATGAATATAGAATCAGACAACATTTCAGCTTCATCCATATAATGAGTAGTTAAAATAATTGTTATTCCTTTATTTTTCCAATCTTTTATGATAGACCATACCTGTCGTCGTGATACTGGATCCAAACCTATAGTAGGTTCATCCAAAAATAACAAAGGTGATTCAGTTGCCATAGCCATCCCAACCAAAATTTTCTGTTTCATTCCTCCGGATAGATTCAATGCAGGAATATCTTTTGCAGAAAAGAGATCAAGTCTTTGTAATATGTCAGATGTTTTCTGCGAAGCTGACTCTTTCTTTTCGCCTCGTATCCGCAACCAATTATAGATATGATCCCACGGAGTTAATGCACGCAAGGGTCTTCCTTCCTGTGGAACTATAGAAATTTTTTGACGTATTTTTTCTGGAGATTTAAGTACATCGTCACCGAACACTAATATCCTTCCTGATGTAGGTAACAATTGAGTAGAACAAATACGTATAAAGGTAGTTTTTCCAGCCCCATTTCTTCCCAATAGTGTAGATATCCTTCCTTTTTCGATTTGTAAAGAGAAATCACTTAATGCCTTTTTATTGAATTTTTGTATATTTTGCTTACATTAAAAGATTCTATAGCTATCATATGGTATTGATCGAAATTTGTATGAAAAATAGTTTTATAGTTCATTTTTTTTGAATTCATTTGACAAATCTTTCAGAAGATTTTTTTGGATATCATTAATCTTATCAGGCAGTTTTACTTCGATTTTTACGTATTGGCTTCCTCTTCAAAATTTTCCATATCTTGGCAAACCTTTTCCTTTGATTTTAAAAACAGCATTGGCTTTGGTACACGCAGGAATTTTCAATTTTTCAGTTCCATCTATGGTTGGAATCCTTGTTTCCGTTCCTAATATCAAGTCAATGAATGAAACATCATAATTATACATCAAATCTCCATCATCAAGTACTTTAAAAAGTTGATGAGGGAGTACATGAACACGTACCAATAAATCGCCATTCATTCCGCCCTGAATGCTTTCCCCTTTTCCAGAAATTCTTAGTGTTACTCCGTCCTCAACACCAGAAGGTATATCGATCTTAAGGTTATTTGTTTTTCTAACTTTACCATTACCATGACAAGTATTACAAGGTTTTTCTATGATTTTACCTTCTCCGTGACAAGTATTACAGGTATCTAAAGAAATAAAGGTGGAAAACTGATTTTGGTTATAAACTCTGCGGGTTTGTCCTTGGCCGTTACATGTAGGACAAATTTTTGGTGAAGTTCCTGGAGAAGCGCCTGTCCCGGAACATACCGAACAGTTTTCGATTGTTGGAATTTGTATCTCTTCCTTCTTACCTTTAACTACTTCCTCCAAAGTCATGTCTACGTCATACAGTAAATCTCTGCCTCTTTGTCTTCGGTTTGAGGTTCTGGAATTGAAGCTAAAGGGATCATTATTAAAACCGCCGCCTCTACCGCCGCCCATTCTACCAAAAATCTGTTCAAAAATATCACCCACATTGCCAAAGCCAATATCTTTAAAAATTTCTGCGAAATTGTCTTCGGATCCCCTAAATACGTCCTCATTACCCACATGACCGTATGTATCATATCGTTTACGTTTCTCCTGATCGGATAGGACAGCATATGCTTCAGAACTTTCTTTGAATTTTTCTTCTGCTTCAGGCGATTTATTACGATCGGGGTGATATTTTAACGCAAGTTTTCTATATACAGATTTTAGCTCATCCTTAGTAACAGTTTTTTGAACTCCAAGTACATCATAATAATCTCTTTTACTCATAACAAATCACAAAAATAAAGTGTGGAATTATTCTCTTAATCAAGTATTATTTGATTTATTGGCGGCGGCGGCGTCTTCCGCAGCAGCAGTAGTAGTAGCAGCGCTAGCAGATTTTGGATCGCTATTTTCAGGATTTTGATTAAAAGTACTATCACTGGGAGGTGGGGTGTCGGACCCTACATCCCCTGGGTTTGAAGCGTTAGCAGCATTTTGTTGAACGGCTTGATAAGCAGCTGTACTTATTTCAGCTAATGCGTTCTTTAAATCGGTTATTTTTGTTTTTATGGCTTCCACATTATTGGCTGATATTGATTCTTTTAATTCCTGGATTGATTTATTTACTTTATCCTTTTGCTCTGGAGTTACTTTATCTTTTAAATCTTGATTAATCAATTTTTCTGCAGAATATAGTAAATTGTCTGATTCATTCTTTAATTCTGCTTCTTCTCGTTTCTTTTTATCTACTTCAGCAAATGCATCCGAATCTTTCTTTAATTTTTCGATTTCTTCTTTAGATAATTTAGAGCTCGCAGATATAGTAATCTTTGATTCTTTGGATGTAGCAAGATCTTTGGCGGTCACGTTCAAAATTCCGTTGGTATCGATATCAAATGTGACCTCTATTTGTGGAACACTTCTAGGAGCAGGCGGAATACCCGACAAATTAAACATGCCTAGTGAAACACAATCAGAAGCCATAGTTCTCTCACCTTGGACCACATGGATTGTAACTGCGGTCTGATAATCTGCAGCGGTAGTGAATACCTTACTCTTTTTGGTAGGAATAGTAGTATTTCGTTCAATTAGAGTTTCTTTAAGTCCACCCATAACTTCCACACCAAGAGTCAAAGGAGTAACATCAACCAACAAAATATCAGTAGATACTTCACCTGAAATTATTGCACCTTGAATTGCAGCTCCCAAAGCAACTGCTTCCATTGGATCAACACCACGTTCAGGTTCCTTGTTCATGACAGATTTTACAAATTCTTTTACTATTGGCATTCGAGTAGGGCCCCCAACCAATACTATTTTTTCGATATCTGAAGCAGACAATTTTGCATCCTTGATAGCTTGTAGCATTGGATTTCTGCATCGTTCTACCACTGGACGCAATAAGTCCTCCAATTTTGCTCTATTCAAAGGAATAGCAAAGTTCTTTGGACCAGTGGATTGATCATATGCCAAAAATGGTAGGTTTATTTCCGTGGTGACTATGTTTGATAATTCTATTTTTGCCTTCTCAGCAGCTTCTCTAATCCTCATCATCGCTGCTTTATCATTTTTGATGTCTATTCCAGACTGGTTTTTGAATTCATTTACAAGATAATCTATCAAAATATTATCCATATCTGTGCCCCCAAGTTGAGTATCACCTGAAGTACTCTTGACCTCAAATACACCACCACCCATTTCCATAATGGTAACATCTAAGGTCCCTCCTCCAAAATCAAAGACCATAATTTTGAGATCATGGTGGACTTTATCTAATCCAAATGCTAGTGAAGCAGCGGTGGGTTCATTAATTATCCTTACTACTTCTAGTCCGGCAATTTCTCCAGCATCTTTTGTTGCTTGTCTCTGATTGTCATTAAAGTATGCAGGAACAGTAATTACAGCTTTATCAACTGTATCGCCAAGAAATGCTTCAGCATCCTTCTTGATCTTTTGAAGAATAAATGCAGATATTTGTTGTGGAGTATATTCTTTCCCAAATACTCTAAATTTGTAATCAGTACCCATTTTCCTTTTGGCGGCAATGACAGTTCCCTCAGGATTTGAAAGCATTTGACGTCTAGCAGGCTCTCCAACCATTAATTGACCATCCTGCGAAAATGCAACTACTGATGGAAAGGATTTCCCCCCTATTGAGGCGCCTTCAGCAGCTTGTATTATAACTGGCTTTCCACCGATCAAAGAAGCAGCGGCAGAATTACTAGTTCCTAAATCAATTCCTATTATTTTTCCCATTTAAACTTCATCTCCTTTTGTATCCTCTTTATTATCATTATCGATATTTTTAATTATCTTTTTGGAAACCTCTACTAAACTCGGACGGAGAACACGATCATTTAATAAATAACCCTTCCTAATTTCCTTAGTAATAATATTTTCTTCCGTATCATCTTCAACATAAGAGAATCCTATGATTTCATGAAAGTTAGGATCAAAAACACTATTCAAAGCTTTGATTTCTAAAACATTTTCTTTTTCTAAAAAGAGATCAATATTTTTAAGTATATTCGTCAATCCTTCGAGAATTGAAATATCGACTTTGTGGTGTTTTAATGTATCTAATGCGCGTACAAAATCTTCGCGGAAATTAACCACGGTTGATAAGATATCGGCCTTCACGGAAAGCACCCTCAAGGCGTTTTGTTTTTCAATATTTTTTCGATAATTATCGAAATCAGCTAAACTATATTTTAATTTGTTAAATGTGTCGTCATACAATTTTCTATAGTGTTCCAAATCTTCTCTTGTTTCCTTTAATTCGGCAGTCACATCTTCAATGGATAATTCAGTTTCTAAATTTCGATTGGATTCATTAGTGTTATCATCTAATAACAGATAATCATTATCTTGATCATTTTTTACTTGATCTTTGTCTTTAGTTTTATCCATAATAATAAATTTGGTTAAATCTAATAATTACATATCGATTATAGCGAAACATGGAAGCAAAGAAAATAAGATGAGAATATTTTGTATCCAGCCAATATCACGATTTGTAATCAAGTAATCAAGCATAATTACTTTTTATAGAAGATCTGGCACCACAAGCTTCACATATCATAAAGCCTAACTTTTTAATTTTTTCTGTCCTGGTGTCTGGGCTACCGCAAACGGGACAAATAACATAGTCCTTTACGTATCGATCGATCAAACCTCCGAATGAAGACACAGGTTTTCTGCCCAAAAAAATAACCCGTTCACCAGAAATATATCCTGCAGATGCTAGTTCTTTATTTAAATATAGTAATAATTTTTCAGGATCACGCCTTAATGCCTTTGGAAAATCCATGAAATTTCTAAAAATTGTTCGCTGGCCAACCCATATTACTCTTGGAACAGGAACCTCAAGTCTGGAAACTTTTTTTTACCACATTTCCCAGTTTATTTTGTAACCTATCTAACAAGGACATATAACCAGATTCATCTTGGATTGACATGTTATAGATTACAACAAAACCAATTACTTTACGTTGTGAATAATAATTAATTTAAATAATTAACAAGTAATAAATCAGAATACTGATTCAAACTCAGATGTGTATTATTTTGAATTATCCAATCCACAAATGGATGCAAGGTATTATAAGGCAAATTGGCAGATTTTTCCACATTATGTTTTAACATAACCATCCGATCAACAATAAATTATGTAATTTTTGTCTAATTGATCTTTTTAAAAGGATCATAAATTTCAAAAACATTTTTGCCTGTGGTATGAAATATGATGCATATGTTATTACAAGCAAAGTAGGATCTCGGCTAATCCTTTTATTTATCTCCCTTTCTTCAAATGCAGGGCTATTTTGCATTTCAACATAGATTTGAAGAATCCGTCTTTGATAATTTTCTTTAATCAATTCAATATTAGACGGACCTATGTTTTTTGATAGAAAAATTTCACGCTTTAGTTGATCAATAGTTTTTCGTGTGATATCTTTTGCAGATAACACATCCAAATCATTTTTGACTCCAAAATCTTTTCCGAAGAGAAAAAAAATACCTAAAATTTCATGTTGATTGACGAAAGGAAAGTCCAAATCGCCATCAAGAAATTTTGATAATCTTTCATAAATGTTACCAGGTAAAAAGAATCCCATATAGGAATCAGAAACTATAGTCAAGGCAATTGAAGAGGTATATACATATAATAAATATTTTTTTATGCCATATTGGTTGTTTGGCTGTTTGGCTGTTTACATAATGAATAGTCCTTCTTAGGCTTTAGAATAGAATCCAGCTTTTCTTTCATAAATTTGACCATCGTTCATTGCCTTTTTTATATGCAATTTAGCGTCTGAATCACTAAATTTACCTGTTTTTACTAGTTCTCCAATGAACACATTCTCTTCAACGTCATTCTTTTCTTCTCCGGAAAGACTTGAAAATATCTCCATGAAAAGCTTTAGTTTTGATATTTCGCTGAAAGGTTTTCCATGCAATACACCCAGATCAACTTTACCAGTATTGACATCAACACCCGCGGTTTCTAGCATTCTTTGAACTAGAAACAACGATCTTTCTGCATCCTCTCTTTCGACTTTGTCTTTTAATAGCAATCTAGCGCGAGCAGTAGCAAGCCTCACTAGCCCCTCTAATTGCCTAGGTGTAACGGTAATCATACTGTCTGAATCAACATTTCTCATCTTCATATAATAATCACGAATAATATTTATCGCCTCTCGAGTCAGCTCGGGTTCAACAATTTGCTTAGCAAATGCCAAGTATTTACTGAAGAGATCTATATTAATAGCAGCTTGAGATGATTTTTGGACATCCTTGTGGATTTCTAAAATATGGCTGGCAATTTTACTATCTTTTTCCTTTTCCGGAAGATCACGTATCACATAAACAAGATCAAATCTTGTAAGTAGAGGAACTGGTAGATTTACATTTTCAGTGATATTTTTATAGGGATCATATTTGCCATACATGGGATTCGCAGCGGATAGTATAGAGGTTCTCGCATTTAATGTTGCCACAATACCACCTTTAGCAACCGAACAAGTTTGCTGTTCCATAACTTCGTGAAGCGCCGAACGATCCTCAGCCTTTATTTTGTCGAATTCATCGATACAAACCAAACCTTGATCTCCAAGTACTACAGCACCTGCTTCAAGCATCATTATT
>JARFXS010000242.1 GCA_029194465.1 Candidatus Nitrosocosmicus sp. | reverse complement strand
TACGTGTACCGGTTCAAAAATAAACAGAGCGTGATCCAACATAAGTATGGCTCAATCAACAAAAATAGAATACAAACATCCGGAAGTATTGGTAGAAACCCAGTGGCTTGATAAACACCTAAGTGACCCCAATGTAAGAATCATTGAGGTGGACTACGACTCAAAAGCCAATTATCTTCTTGGACACATACGCGGCGCAGTTTTGGCGGATTGGAAAAAGGACATTAACCATACTTTGTCAAGAGATATTTTGACTAAAGAAAACTATGAGAATTTACTCCAAAGGTTTGGATTAGATGATGACTCAAAAACACTTGTATTATATGGCGATTTTAATAATTGGTTTGCCGCATTTGCGTTTTGGGTTTTTAAATACTATGGATATAAAGATATTCGTTTGTTAAATGGAGGAAGAAAGAAATGGTTAGAAGAAGATAGAGAAATTACAAAAGACATACTTAATTATCCAAAAGGCACGTTTAATCTTGGTGAATCTTTTGCACCAGACAGCAGTATAAGGATATTTCTATCTGACATAAAAGATTCTCTGGTAAGCAGAAGAAAATTTCAAATAAAATTGGTAGATGTAAGGAGCCCTGATGAATACCACGGAAGAATAACGGCACCGCCGGAGTATCCCACTGAACATGCGCAAAGGGCTGGCCACATCCCCGGAGCAAGTAACATTCCATGGGCACAAGTATTGAATGACGATGGAACATTCAAAACGGCCGAGGAATTGTCTAAATTGTATGAAGCAAAGGGTATCCATCCCGATAACGAAGTAATTACCTACTGCAGAATTTGGAGAACGTTCTTCGCATATGGTTTGTCTTAAAGTATTTGTTAGGCTACCCCGATGTGAAAAACTATGACGGATCTTGGACAGAATGGGAAACCTGATAGGAAATCCTATAGAGAAAGATTCAATCTAACAAGGAAAGAAATTTTCTTTTTTCAATATATACTAGTCGTATTCAACGGATGTAAACATAATGAAAATAATCTTTACTGATGCCCCATCAAATAATTATTCATTTATTGATCATGATGATGACGAAATTATGAACAAGATGCCATCCAACGGATCATTAAATCTGTTCGGAAAATCTATCATAGTTCGCAACATGTCCATAATAAATTCACTCTATGGCATAGATTCGGTTGTAATTCCAAAGAAAATGAGTTTTCTAAAATCAATAATACAGACTGAGTTCAAAAGTATGCCTATTATCGAAGCAGACGAGGAGAACAGTAAATCTGATTGGAATTTGAATGACACTATTGAGGATAATACTGGAAGTATGATCAAGAAAAACAAGATCAAGAGACATCCAATAGCCAATTTGAATATATTATCATCGTCTTGCTCTTTTACTTCGTCAGAAATAGCTACAACGAGTATAACCAATTCTCGACGCACAGACCCTGATTTTTCAAAATCGCAATATTCTCAGATAACACCGGTTTGTAACAAAGAACTCATCTCGATGAATCCTTACAACACAATAGTGGGAACTAATTCAACCAAGTCAACGCTTGAATCCTTTAATTTTCAACATCCATGGGAATTCCTAGATATTACTCAGGAGTTACTAAAGTTTGAAATAAAGGCTACCACTATATCAAACAAGGCCACAGTTGCAAAAACAGCTATTATTGAGGGACCATGTAGTTATCGATGACTTTGCAAAAATAAAAGGTCCAGTATACATAGGCGAAGGCAGTTTTATCGGGATGGGTTCACTAATAAGGAATAGCATGCTTGGCCATAAGACCGATATAGGCTTTAATTGTGAAATAGGAAAATCCTATTTTGCAGGGAATACAAAAATATCCCATCATAACGTGATCCTTGATAGCATCATAGGAAAGAACGTCTGGTTTGGAGGCTATTCAGGTA
>JARFXS010000241.1 GCA_029194465.1 Candidatus Nitrosocosmicus sp. | reverse complement strand
TTAATTAATAACGCGGGTCTTATGCCATTGAGTTTTGTAAAGAACTTAAAAATAGACGAGTGGGACAAAATGGTGGATGTAAACATAAAGGGTGTACTATATAGTACAGCAGCCGTTATCCCTCACATGCTATCAAATAAGTCTGGTCATATTGTAAATATTTCTTCAATTGCAGGTAGATTGGTGTTTCCGGCAGGGAGTGTATACTGCGCTACAAAGCATGCCGTTACTGCGTTTAGCGAGGGATTGAGACAAGAATTAAGTCAACGATCTAACATTCGTGTTACTTGCATAGAACCGGGAGTAGTTGCAACAGAACTTAACAATACCATTACTGATAGCTCACTCCAAGGTTTTCTGGAATCGGTCAAGAAAATGGAGCCACTGCAAGCTCAAGACATAGCAAATGCTATTCTATTTGCGGTAGATTCGCCAAATCATATGAATGTAAATGAAATCATGATAAGACCTGTACAACAGGAAAGATAGCAACTACACTTTCTTGAATCCTCCACGAAATTCGCGAGGTTAGAACATGAGGGCCTACATTATTCATTTAATGATAATATATAGGAAACAAGAACCTGATACTTTACTGCTATCTTTCGTGAATTGACTAGGGGACCACTGTTAGTATTAGTAGATCTTGATCCCATAATTTGATAAACCTCTCTTACTTCAGAAAATTAGGATTTGAGCTAAGCTAAATAATTTATTTTTTGTCATTGCATTTTCTTTCGAATTAGTCTTTTGTTTTGAGCTTGGTGAATTCATGTCTTTTGGGGTAATAGAATCCTCCAGGATTAATTATGTATCACAAAGTGAACGCCGATTTACGTTTAGTTTTCCATCCAATTAGACAGTTGTTAATAGTACATACGAAGATAACGGTGTCATTACGTTGTTCCCTCCAAATAATTATGATCTCTTTGGAGAAAAGACGACATTTGGAATAGAGAAACTACAATCCAATATGTCACTTGATGAGTAATCTAAGCAAGCCACAAAAATTCTATCTACGGGACTGCAAGAATTTCACCTAATAGATTCAAACCCTTTTGTAATATCAGATACTCTATGTAAGAGAATTTTGTTTACACATGAATCCGATCATAGAGTAGTTAAAGTATTGCAGGTTTGGACCATCAAAGATGCTTATGTTTATATTATTTGATTTGGCACCACACCAGGTAGTTACTTGAGTTACATTCCAACAATATTTAAGATAAATTCTAGTGTCAAGATTTATACAAAAAAATAACAAATATCCCTTTGGTTAACAATGAAGAATCTATTTATCAGTCTCCAGAAGCCTTTATCTTAAAATATCCTAGGAGTTGGAATAAAGTTTTAGCTCAAAATAGGATATCTTTTGTTTCAAATTAAGATAATCCTCAAGATCATTATTTGGAAAGAGTCGATATTTATCATTATAAAAGAGGCGACAACTTATCTTCTACAACATACAGTGAAAACGATTTCATAAAGGTAGATTAATTGATGAAATTTACTACTTGGCAAATATCTTGCAGAACCTTGAATTGATTTCAGTAAATGACATGAATTCCTCCAAGATTTTGGGAAAGGATATCATATACACATACAATTCAAATTTAGGCCCCAAAAAATCAAAAGAAGTGATGATTAGAAACAATGCAGACCTGTCCAAGATTATTTTTACCCCTCAAACAGACGAATTCGATAAATTCCTTCCTAGTATCTATAAATTAA
>JARFXS010000240.1 GCA_029194465.1 Candidatus Nitrosocosmicus sp. | reverse complement strand
TATAAAAGTCGTAATGTAGAAGAATTTTTATGCCTGAAAATGATAAAGATTTAGTCATAACTAGACACAATAGTTTGATTGAAGGTTGTTATAAATTAAATTTAGATGAACAAAGATTATTATATCTCTGTATTACACAACTTGATCCTCGTAAACCTATTCCAAAAGATAACTCATTTACTGTTACAGCAAACGAGTTTGCAGAAGTTTTTAAAATCGATCCTACGAATGTTTATAAACAGCTTGAAGAAGCATCTAAAGATTTAGCTGAAAGATGGATAAAAACAAACGATGGTAGGTATAGAGAGAAGTTTAGATGGGTTTTTGGAGTTAGGTATCATGATAATGAAGGAAAAGTTACTTTAGGATTTAGTCCTTGGGTTATCCCATATTTAACTTCATTACAAAAACAATTTACTAGCCTAAAATTATCTCAAGTAGCCAATTTGAAATCTATATATTCTATTCGACTTCTTGAGTTTTTAACGCAATTTAAAAGCACAGGAAAATTCATAATAGACTTGGATAAGTTCAAGGAAAGGCTTGGACTTGAAGATGAATACAGTCGCTTCTATAACCTTAAAATGAGAGTTATAGAACCTGCTTTAAAAGAACTAAAGGAAAAGTCTAATTTTAGAATTGAATGGAATCCAATTAAAGTTGGAAAAACAGTAAAGCAATTAGAATTTTTATTTTTCGAGCTTACAGAGAAAGAATCTAATGATGAACAATTGATATTTGATGTTTAATATAACAATGAAAGCACGTTGCGCAGCAACGTATAAGCGCGCACTTCAACCGCCAGTGAGGCTAGTTGTGCTCGCTTCACTCGCTTAAGAGATATTCAATTAATTTAATGATTAAAATATATACTAAAAAGATATAATCAATTTTGATTATTTTCTTTCTTGGTGCTTTTGCATATAATTACGACAAATTGTATTTATTATTTTTTGGTAGTGCTTATAGGATTTAAACCATTCAAGAACATCGGCATCCATACGAATAGAAATCGGTTTTTTTAATGGTCTATAAAATTTACCAATTATAGGTTTTTTTAATTTATCAAAATCAATTTCTGGAATATCTGATAAATCCAACTCCTTCTCTGACATATCCTTTAATGCGTTAATTTCATCTGTGAAGTTATTTTCTATATCTGAAATATATTTCATATTCTTTCTTCGTTGCTTTTCTTGCTGATATGATCCGGATAGTTTCTTGCTCATCTTTATGCCTCCTAAATGTATGAACAACCACGATTACAACTAGACCGCCAATACACCCTAGACCAATCCAACGTTCTTCCTGCTGAGATTTACTGTCTAGCCAACTTAGTAAGTGCAAATCATTGAAAACTTGTTTTGCTAGTTCAAAACTAATTTTGTGCTTTTGTTTATTTTTTTTGTTCTTATTTTCGTCCCAACTAAACTGCATTTACATAACTCGCTTTATCTTATGTATATACATAATTGTATACCAATTAATTAGAGATGCTATTTAAAAAATTGCTTAATCTTGTGTCACTATTACTAGCTAGTAATAGTGACACAAGATTGGAATATTTTAAAAAACATTAAAAAACATAAACTTATAAACAAAAAGTGTCCTCTTTTTGAGGGACGCACGCTTTCATGTATAAAAACAGAACAAAAAGTAACGATTTTATTTTTTGCCTGGCTTAGCGGGTCACAAAGGACAAATTACCGAGTGAAGCGCCACATATAATAAATTTATAAATTTAAAAAAAAAAATATTTTT
>JARFXS010000054.1 GCA_029194465.1 Candidatus Nitrosocosmicus sp. | reverse complement strand
GATAATATCATTGTACCTAAAAATAATAATGTTTCAAAAAATATATTCAAATTAAAAAAAAGATGCGAGAAACTAAAATTAACCCTGGATACTTTAACTCATCTTCCACAACAATCTGATATAAGAGATCGAGGTTATCAAAATACTGAAAACGTCGTCATAAAGAATTGTAACAATATACACCGCATACTTCAAGACATCAATAGTATTAACTATGCTACAAGTTTACTAAAGCAAGCAGGGTCAGAACACTATATGATGAAGGCAGTTGATAAAATAAATGATGATTTACAAGAGAAACAAAGACAGTTTATAGATATGTGTAAGCACTTTTCGGAGAATAAAACTGCACCTGTTAATGAAACAAAAATGGATACCCAACCAAAAAATGTTTAATTTTAACCTTAAATTCAGTAATGCTTATTGGAACTCCTAAGGATTGAGGAAGTTTTGCAGGGATGTATGCCATCTTTACAAGGCCTATAAAGATGAATATTCTAAAGGATATTATTCGGAGGGGCATAAAAGATGTATAGAGTGTAATTTATTTTTCGATTGGAGTGGAATTAGGTGTCCTTGTTGTGACCATGTTCTCAGAATAAAACCTCATAACAATCGGTGTAAGTCACGTTTATTAAAACTTGCTGATAGAATATGATTTAGTAAACAACTATAATGAACTATGGCTCCCAGTTTAGTCAATTTAATTAGAAATCTATTTCTATATATTCAAAAACCATAAGATTGTAAAAAATCAAATCTTTTCACTCTGGATTTGAATTATCAGAATGTAATGTTGTTTCTTCATCAACGATATTCATACAAAAAACAGCAAATATAAAAAGAAAAAGATATCAATGTTAAGAAACATTATATTTTATGCCTTGTAAAGGTAAATGTGCAAATGAAAAACCTATAAAAGGATCTCATAAAGATAATACCGCTAATTCAAAATGTTCCATGTGTGGAATCAGATATTATTCTGATGCCCGTAGATGTTATTGTTGTAATTCATTATTAAGGAAGAGAAAATCCAGACATCATTCTTTAAGACTTAAGGAAGAGGCAAATATGATTACGCGTTATTGATTGATTTTATTTTTTTGACAAGTATTTCAAGTTCCGTACAAATCTTGGGTCAACTACGAATATTCGAATGTAGGATTATCAAGATAAAACTCTATTTTTCAAGACCTTTTTTAGCTAGCGGAGAATTTCTATCTTGGTCCTAAATTTTTTATATTATTAAACTAGTATCATTTAACAAAATTAATATCGAAGTTTCGATTTCACTCACTGAATGAATGGACCGATAAGCCCCTATTTCCTTTTTCTCCATCTGTGGTCCTACTACCAAACACATCATGGTATTGTCACGAGAGAAATATGACTTGATATTTTCATTATTATCAAAATAATACTAATTTAATAATGGTAAAAGTAACGGAATAAATGTTACTGATATTGGTTGAAATGTCAACAAAAGAAAGGATAGGTTTGCAAGTAATGTGTGAAACATACCGTCCTACCCTTTCTTCGTAATTGTCCCCATTAATACGTGTAGTTATATCTCAAGTCTCACTGAAGTATGTTTTGTATATAATGTTAATAGATGATATAACGCTCCAATAAATGTAAATTTCATCTGTCTGGTATTTCCTTATACATCATACTTTTTTGGAGGTAGATGAGGTGACTTCAATCTGAAATTAAGGATATCAAAAATGTTTTTTCGTCATCATTTCATCTTTAAGCTAACTATGATCAATCAATATTCTAAATATTACTCATTCATTTTGATAGTAGGCATTCCAAACTTACCTTTAATATGGCTTTAAAGTGATTAATCTTATAAAACATGATGCTATTGTTTTCTGAATCTAATCTAGAGTATAGTTATCAATATCCTCTATAGAAGATCAGAAATCTGGTATTTGTATCTCAAATGCACTGAAAATCTGGCGTCGATCTCAATCTGAATTTAGTTCTAGCCATTTAACGAGGTTTTCCAGCAGGGATAACTAGCATAGACACCATGATGGGAGTCAAATCATATTCTATTTATATGAAGACTAATTGCTGTTAATCTAGTTCTGAACCACATCTAAAACATTTGAGATTTCCAATGATATATTCGCCTATCTTAAAACCACATTTGATGCAATCTATTTTAAGTCTTCCATGACTTTCCTTTTCCTCTGGTGAATCTTCAATCTCTTCTAATCCGACATATTAAAACAACAAATTAGGAATGACAACAATTTTCATTCTATAGTGCTACTATTGAATATCTTTTATTACTTGTCAACATGTTTTAAATGATTCTATATAGATAACCTTTAGTGAGAATTGTTCCTCCTTGTGAGTTTTGATTAAAATTTAAAAAAAGGATTTCTCCGAAATTTAAATATTATGTAACTTATTCAAAGCACGATGTTGAAAGAAACATTCACTTAAATTACATACCTGCTCACAAAACGAACCTATTTTGTTCTAAATCTTCATAATACATGAAATATCTTGTATCCTTGACTTAGCTTTTTGAACTAATAAGATTCGAATTATTGCCAAGGTTTGTTTTTTTCTGTGATATAATCTTGTTTCGCGATCTAAACAGATATTTATACAAAGGATCTTTCCCAGGGAATATTGAAAGTATCTAATTTCTAAGAGAATAACATTAACTATATATGATTCACTTAGAAAAAATTTTACAAAATATATTCTATATATAATATTATCAAACAAATAAATACATCCAAAATTATGTTAAGTTGAGAAATGAAACTTTATGTATGTTCTAATGTTTATCGATTTTATGAAATTGTGCATTCATGGTGATTGATTGTGGTGCAAGTAATTGGAAATAATAATCCTAACAATGTTAAGAACGACGAATCGGGAGTTCTTATTGTAGTTGAAGGAATTGACGGGTCAGGCAAATCTACGCAAATTCACTTGGTAGATAGATGGTTAAACTCTAAAGGATACGATGTTTTTTTCACAGAATGGAATTCTTCGGAAACCGTGAGAGAAATTACCTCCAAAGGGAAAAAAAAAGCAAGATTGACCCCAATGACTTTTTCACTCTTACATTCAACCGATTTTGCTGATCGATACGAAAAGAATATTTATCCATTATTGCGAGCTGGATATATCGTTCTTGCAGATAGGTATATCTACACCGCTTTAGCTAGAGATACAGTAAGAGGATGTGACAAATCTTGGGTGAGAAATATGTACAGTTATGCTCGAAAACCTGATCTAACTTTCTATTTCAGGGTACCAATCGAAACTGCAGTAAATAGAATCATTTCTGGAAGACCAAAGCTGAAACATTATGAAGCTGGAATGGATCTTGGATTGAGTAAAGATGAACATGAAAGCTATAGGATCTTTCAGGGAAGAATTGTTGATGAATATGAATCTATGGTTGACGACGAAAATTTTATAGTAATTGACGGTACACTTGATATAGAAAAACAACAAAATACTGTAAGAAGACACGTATTGAGGACATTAAAATTGAAAAATCAGGTTCAAGGACATATACTTGAATAATCTTGGAAAAGGTTACTAGGGACTAGGGACTAGAAAATGACCTCAAGAATATCAACAAAGAAAAAATATACGACTAGTGATAGCGAAGACAGCAACAAAATTAAATTTATTAACCATTCGGGAATAAAATATCTCAAAGATGTTGAAATACATGGATCGTTCATAGTAGTTGAAGGGCCGGATGCTTCGGGAAGAAGTACTCAAATTCAAAAAATAACTGAGAAATTAGAGGCTGATGGACATGCAGTAGTTAATGCCGGACTAAAAAGATCTGATCTTATATCAAAGGGAATAATTGAAGCAAAACGAAACTATCAGGTCGGGAGAAGGACTATGGCACTTTATTATGCAGCAGATTTTGCAGATCAATTGGAAAATAAAATAATTCCTGCACTTAAAGCTGGTTTTGTCGTAATTTCTGATAGATATATCTACACACTTATTGCGAGAAGCTCTGTAAGAGGGATAAATAAAAATTGGTTACATCAATTACATAGTTTTGCGATCAAACCAGATCTTATTTTCTATCTGAATGTGAATCCATATAATCTGATACATAGGGTATTTAAAAAGAATAAATCTCTTGATTATTATGAATCAGAGCGGATCTAGGCATATCTGCAGATATTTTTTGATTCTTTTATTAAATATCAATATTTGTTGAAGAAAGAGTTTGCTATCATGCAAAAATATGGACTTATTGATATAGATGGTGATAAGCAAATTGAAGATATTTATAATCAAATTCAATCAAAAATTAGTGAATTTCTTAATCAAAATAAACATGATGGAACCAGAGTTTAGTTGTAGAATTGAAAACATTTTGAGTAGATGTTCTTTGTGGTGGAAATGATTGTAACAATCAATTAATCTAAAGACTTACAATCCATTTTCTCTTTATGGCGATGAAATTTTTGTAATGTTTTTCTTATATTAATTCCACTTTATGCTTTAATTTACAAATAAAGATTTTGATGTCTAATTTACTTCACTAGTTGTTGCATACCCAGTTGAAAGTATATATCTATAGATTGCATAGTATCTATTAGGACAATTGTTAAATCCTTTACCGGGATAGTTTTATTCAAGGTGAGCAAGAGCACAAATTTATATCCGGAGGAAGGAAAATTATGCATGGGTTGCTTTCATCAAAGATTTAATCATCGATATAACATGGAAGAACAAAATAATAGCCTTTTATGTGATCACCCGAAATGCAATTGTATCAGTTTATAGAATGGATTTGATCCACATTAATCATAGTTTTTTATTGTGTCTAATAATCGCTATACGAAGATATTTTTGTAAAATGTTTTTTATTTCCCAAAAATAAAACAAGATGATATGAAATCTGCCTTGTTCTCACGCTCGATCCGAATATTAGTAATTTCGATAAAATATTTTGTTACATTATGAAGCGAAAGACAAGTGCCCCTTTGTAAAGGATCGCGTTTGATTCTAATCGATTATGTCTTCTCCAATAAGACACCACACATTCATAGTTTATGTTAATTATAGACAAATGACCATGCATTTTACATACTAACAAGGAAGAATAAAGTATTCTTGTCCTCCCTTTTCTTCTTACTAGATTCATATTATTGCTAATTGTTTTATGTTAGACTATTATAATCCACCATTCACAACCAGGGTTCTAGTAGATTTACCATAATTAACGAAATCATTAAATTTTGCCTTTCGTACTTTTATGATATTTGCTATTGTATTCGTAATTAGTGGATTGTTGGAATTTTGATGTTGCCTCAAATAATCCAAGGCAATATCACAGTCATGGATATCGCCAAGCATTCCTTGAATTTTTTCAAGATGTTCGAGGATCTTGTGATTATTATTGTCAATTAATACATCTGTGTCATCATTTATATTCCTTTTACTAGTATCATTCCCGTCTTTATTTATTACAAGTTCGATTAAATAGCGCAATTTCTTTGAATCTTTTCTTAGTTCATGTAACTCCGTGATTTTTCTATCGTCGCCGATTACGATTGGGATCCTCATCTCGATTTTTATTCTTTAATTTTCTGAGATTTTTGCTAATCTTTTCATTGAATTCCCCTTCAAAATTCTTATCAGTCTTATTCTTGTCGTATAAACTGGGGACAACTATTCTTCTTAAATCTAAAGCAATTGTTCTAGCTTCATCAAGTTGATTTTTCTTTCTCTTGACTAGAGGGGTTCTCATAATGTTCAAATTGCTGTTCATACATATTACCTTCCTTAGCCCAACTTTTTCGAGAATTATGTCAAATCTCGTATATTACTATTAATTCTGAAAAAAGTCTTTTACCTATTCTAGCGAACTCTTTGATTTTCTTTTTTCCGGATTTGTTTAGGACTTGATTGGTAGGTTGCTTCAAGTCTTCGTAGTGATGTTCGCATATGATGAATGTTATCTTCCGTTGGATTTTCCAAATACTCTGTCTAATTTTGTATAAACTCTCTTAATGTTTTGAGTACAGTTATCAGCATATGTATTAGCATCAAAATGGATATAGTAATATTCCAACATACAATACTACACTATTATTATACATAATTTAAGTATTGCCACATAACTAAGGGACTTGAATCTCCTTTGAAAGTTGATGGATAGACTACAGTAAATATGGTAATTATCAATAGGATAAGATGAATGAAATCTTACCTCATCCATTTACTCTCAAAAATAACATATAAACAAGACTAAATATTTACATAATTTCTATATTTTGTTTTCCATTTTGGCGTGTTGGAAAGAACCTGATATGCCTCGATTATTATTCAATTTTTTTGATCTCAAATATCTATAAGTTCAGATTTAAAATTACAATGCAGATCGACGATTCCCAATTTCAATACTTAATTTTAGTTGATAGTGCAGGTTGGTATCCTTATTTTCTGTTGATTAGAATGCCCGCCAATTCTTCAGATCGGGATTGTGTCCAATGATAAGTAATTTTTGTTTATCATTTGATACGGTAGCTTAACATTTATGTAAGCTTCCATACCACCTCTGTGCAATGAAAATTGACTTCAACGAGATTATTATAACCAGAATATCTACAAAGGTATTTAGTAGTTTCAATAGCTCTAAGCGCTGAAGAGGTAATGATGGTATCGGAAATAAGTTCATTTTTTATGTGTTCTCCCATTTAATGGCCTCTCTTCTACCTCTATTGTTAAGTGGTCTGTCGTGATCATCCACTTTTTTATCCTTCCAACTGGATTTTTTGTGTCAGTATTAACAAAACTTTGTAAATATTCTCCTCTCCATTGACAGGCATGAAACATTATCTATAACATACTAAAAAACTATCCAAATCCCACTAATTACTATATGAGGAATCAGTTATCTTCTACCTTTATTTCTTATTTATGTAGCACCTCAGTGGAAATCATTGTTAATAATTCTCCTGATGTAAATAATTGTAGAAACGTTATTTATTACAAAAGATTTTGTTTAATTAGGAACATATGTGTTACAATTGCAAATCAAAAATATATCGAAGAAAGTATTTGCAATAAATAATCTGTTCCAATAATTTTAAAACAATGCATAGACAGAACTACTATCAACCCTCCGTATTGAATATTATAGAATTGTTGCACCGAAATAAACCCTAATTCTATCAAAGATAAAGACATCAATTGGAAGTCCACCTTGTGTAACTTTCTCATGCTTTTGTGTATCATAATGTTGTAAAACGCCGCCGTTTATCGGGATGTTGGGTATTAACATCCTTCACATTATTACTATGATTACGATTGTAGCCTTTACTTTTCATGCGAAATCAAGTAAAGCCTGTGTGTATAATCATGCCCATTCAAATATAGGTAGTTGTATATTTTGACAATAGATCATTTATTTCAAACTTTTAGAGCAGTTGAATTTCTATATGCATAATAGTGGGCTAGGTATACGTTATGGAATAAGCATAATTTAATAAGGAGTTCATAATGGTGCCCATGAGACGAAAATCATGTATGCAAAAACATGTAAAATTGTCGGGACATGATGTTACACTTGATTTCTGATTAGAAGTTTCTGTTGTGATGAAATTTTAATGTGCAGAGTGATAATAAAAAGTGTTTATAACAAATTTGAAATTATTCAAAATGGATTGCGGAATATGGAAGTTGTTTGCTAGGAAGATAAGACGTTTCTCGTTATAGGTTCTTAGATAACTTTGGAATTTCAAAAAATGGCTACATTACATAATAATTTATAATGTATTTAATATTATTTAGAATATCAATAATTATGGGTAATCAATAATTTTCATCGATAGTGATAAATAATAATAATTATTTGTCTATAGATGATTAGAAAATTGAAAATAGCTCCTCTATTTTGTGCTATATCGTCATCCAAAAATGTCCGTCGGTCATTTTCTTTATAGTTATCCTTAGATTACTGATTTGCGCTTTAGACAACCAAACAATACGGAGGTTGAAAATGGCTTTATGAGTAATAATCCAAGAGGTCTTCCGCTAATTAGTCTTCGAATATTTCGACCGATGAACAGATTAGTCGAATGAAGAGCGAGGTCACTTACGTTCAGTAAAACTCGGAGAGAGTCGTTCCTTTTGTAGTAGTATCAGGCGAAATTGAGATTCTTCGTCCTTCCGGTGACATTGAGACCCTTATTAATGCACATGGCCCAGGTCAGTTTACAGGAGAGATCAACATGCTTTCTGACGTCGGGCTCTCTTTTCGTGCGCGTGCAACAAAACCAGGTATTTCCCTAAAACATGACCTTCAAAGATGAACAGATTAGTCGAATGAAAGAGCGAGGTCACTCGTTCAGTAAACTCGGAGAAGTCTTGTTGAGCGGGAGATAGTAACACGTTCCTTTCTTTGTAGTAGTATCAGGCGAAATTGAGATTCTTAAATCAGAAGGACCCATTTACAGGCGGGTCAGTTTACGGAGATCAACATGCTTTCTGGACGTCGGCTCTCTTTCGTCGCATTTAGCAAAACCAGGTAATGTAATTGAAATGGATCGTCAAAACATGATGGCTTTGCTTCAAAGCGACGCTGAGATGCGGCGATATCCTGATGCGGGCTTTATTCTGCGTCGTGTGGAATTAATAGTGGCAGCTGGAGTCCGGAGACGTTGTCTCATTAGTTCACTTTAATTCAGCCCACTTTTCAGATCAAAGAGTTTCTCATGCGCAACGGACACCCATCAACTACATAGACCTTGAAAACGATTCAGAAATACAACATCTGTGGATAATTTCCACCATCTTAGCCAACGACATACCTGTTCTGATATGTCAGGTAAATATCCTAAGAAATCCCAATAACCAACAAATCGCTAATTGCTTGGGCTTTAATGAATTAATTAACCAAACCGCGCAGAGAGATCTGGATTATTATCGTTGCCAGTCCCTCTGGATTAGCTGCGGCAGTACGAAGGGCTTCTGAAGGACTCGATGTCTTAGTAATGGAGACTAGCTCGCCGGGTGGACGGGCAGGTTCGAGTTCGAGAATCGAAAATTACTTGGGATTTCAACTGGTATATCGGGCCAGGATCTTGCGAGTAGAGCATACACTCAAGCGCAAAGTTTGGTGCAGGATCCTATCACCAAAGGGTTACGACTCTCCTGTGGCGGCAAACCATACATAGTTGAAAATGAGGATGGATCCAAAATACCGACACGCATAATCATAATTGCAACGGGGGCTGGTATAGGAGGCTGCGATTACAAAATCTGCAACGTTTGAAGGTATGGGCGTTTACCTACGGAGCAACGTTTTTGGAATCCGGTTATGTAAGGGGATGAAGTAATTGTTGTTGGAGGCGGAAACTCGGCTGGCCAGGCAGCTGTCTTCTTGGCAGAGTCTGCAAAGTGTGTACATGGTCATTAGATCTGCCGGCTTGGCGAAAGCATATCACGCTATCTTATCACCGGATCGAAGATATACCCAAGATTATGCACACATACGCACAGAGATTATAACACTCGAGGGAGACATTCACCTCGAATCTATGCGAGTGGCAAAACAGTATTACTAAGGATGATAGAGAAGCATCAAATTAGTAATGTGTTTGTCATGGCAGGCGCTGCTCAAACACCTCATGGCTTGATGGCTGTATCGCTCTTGACTCTAAAGGCTTTATCAAAACTGGTGCTGATCTGTCACCAGAATATCTAAATGCTATAGGTTGGCCGATTGCACGTCAGCCATATCATTTGAAACCAGTTTACCTGGAATTTTGCTGTGGGTGATGCCGTGCTGGCAGTATCAAGCGAGTTGCGTCTGCGGTGGGAGAAGGATCAATCGCGATCTCATTTATTCACAAAGTAAAGCTCAGGAATGAAAATAGGTTAATCAAAGGGGTCATGATGGAGAATTATTTTACTATTCTAAATATACAACATTTCACAAAATTAGGTCGAATATAATATCATTCTGTTTATCGGATTTGGTTGAAAAACCGCCTACTTTTTTGAAAACATTACCAATAAGAATAGATATTCAGGTATCTGGTCTTCAAATCTAGTTGCTAAGATAATTTAGAAATACTTTACATGGATAAAATACACATATAGTTCATTTCAAAAATACAGTGCCAAATTAGACATTAAGTAAAAAAATTATTAATTCTGATTTTATCTAGTCTAGCAGATATTTATACTATAATTGGAAAATACTATCATGACAAGGATAGTCATCAAAAGTATTCTTGAATACACCATATCACAGCTATAGCCGGTAACCCCCAAAAAAATATTGACTTTTACACTGGTTTTTTAGGATTACGACTAGTCAAATTAACCGTTAACTTTGATGATCCACAAACATATCATTTCTATTATGGAGATGATATTAAGACCAGTACGATACTGACATTTTCCTTGGCAGAACATGCAAAAGGTTTTAGAGGAACAGGCCAAGTAATTACCACATCTTTTTTGATACCCGAAAATTCCATAGAATATTGGATTAACAGACTAAAAAGTCAAGGAGTAAGTTATACTGGTCCAACCAAGAGGTTCGATGATGATGAACGAGTTATTACGCTTTATGATCCAGATGGTATGGAAATAGAACTAGTTGCACATAAGGATGCTGAGACAAAAAAAGATCATGTTTGGAGAAAAGGCCCTATTCCCGAGGAATATGCTACTAGAGGATTTTATTCAGCAACCCTTTCCTTGGAAGGATATGAACGAACAGCGGATCTCTTAATTGAAAACATGGGTTTCTCAAAAACTAAGAATGATGGAAATAGATTCCGATTTGAAATTAAAGATAAAGAAAAAAATAATAGATGGTTTTACAGTAACAAACAAAAAAGAGAACTCGATCTTTTGAATTCTCCATCTATTGTGGACCTTGTATGTCTACCCTATACTCAACGAGGTTCTATGGGAGTGGGTATTGTCCATCACATTGCATGGCGAACTCCAACTGATGAAAGTCAGTTGGATATGCGAAAAATAATAATTAATACGGGTTTGGATGCTACCCCTGTAATTGATAGAACTATTTTTCATTCAGTATATTTCAGAGAACCTGGCGGTATTCTATTTGAATTAGCAACTGATCCACCTGGATTTATGGTAGACCAGAAAGAGGAGGAGCTGGGACAAAAGCTCTTACTACCTGAATGGTTAGAACCCGACCGCAAATATCTTGAGAAAGTGCTTCAAAATTAGTACAATTACCATCGCTTGATAAATTTTCTTCTCCTTCCCCTTCTCCTTCTGATCAATCCAGTAAACTAAGTGAAAGACAATGAAGAAACCTGATTTTAAATATCGTTTTATTCCTTCCAAGTCACAACAACATGTAGCAGACAATTCTGATCAAGCATATGGACCCAAAGACAACAAATCAGAAACATTGACTTTATTGCTACTTCATGGCACAGGTGGAAATGAGGATGATCTGATACAAGTTGGTCAAATGTTATCGCCTTCCGCATCATTATTAAGTCCTCGGGGAAAGGTGTTGGAAAATGGAATGCCTCGATTTTTTAAGCGACTCGCTGAAGGTGTATTTGATTTGGAGGACTTGAAGTTTAGGACCCGCGAATTGGCTGATTTTGTTAAGGATGTATCAAGCATTTACGGTTTTGACCTAGACAAGACAATTGCAGTAGGATTTTCTAATGGTGCAAATATAGCAGCAAGTCTTCTTCTTTCTTATCCGGGAACCATAATGGGTGCGATCCTGTTTAGGGCAATGGTCCCATTCATACCACATTCTCCACTCGATCTATCTGATAAAAAGGTGCTATTATCTGCAGGAGTGTATGATCCAATAGTATCAGAAAGTCAGACACAAAGTCTCTATGATGTTTTAAAAAAGTAGATCAAATGTGACTTTGAAATGGCAGCAATCGGGACATAATCTCACAGAGTCAGACATATTAGACGCAAAAGAATGGTTGTCTGAAAACATTAAGCTAGATATGATGGACCTCTAACCCGCTGCTACTTAATTCCGGTAGTCATCATAGATTTGGATTCAATAAATCTATTACTAAACTTACCAACCTGACCCATTTACAGGTTAAGAAATAATATTTACAAATCTGCTAATTATCAAACAGGTTAAAAAATATGACACAAAGATACTTTTACTTTCCGAAGTCGTATACATATTGTGTTTTTGTTTTAGAAGTATCTAAATCAACGATACTTTTTCACCTTGTAATACCATATAGAATTCATTTATTTCATGAATTTTTGACGGTGGGAACTCATTTGATTGAATTTCGTCGGAATTGGCCAAGTCCTTTGCTTTTACATCGATATCAAATTCCGCAATAATCGGTAATTTACTTGAATCATACCATATCCCTAGTTGCGTTCCACCATCCATCGAATCGTGGTATTCTATATTACCCAGATCGTAAGAGAACTCCTTAACCTCAACTCCATTTACTTTTAGTAAGCGTTCATTTTCTAAAATATCTAGATTTAAGTTAGGAAAAATATCTGCTATATTCTTGTACGCATCCAAATTGGGATACTCCTTAGATTTGAATTTAGTCGAAATTGAAAACATACTCTCAAACGGTGTGATGATATCTTCCTCAAATTTATGTTCTTTAAATTTAAAATTATATTTTTCTTGAAATCCCGACAGATCAAAGGATGCAGCCTTAGTTTTATTCGAGTTTCTGTTTTTAAAAGTAATGTCATACCCCTTTATTTTTCCACCTTCATCATATTCTTCTCTTATTCGAAGCAAAAAGTTATACCTCTTATTCAGGTCATGTGTTTGAGTGTCCAAATACCATACTTTTTTCTTTTCTGCTTTCTTATCAATAGCACTAAATTTTCCTTTATTTTTTTAAAGTGATTTTTCAATATATCAATTATTTCTTTTCTACCTTTTTCTTTATCCGTAAAATTATTAGCTTTGAGGATAAGTTTGTATTCGCGAGATTCCAATTGCATAATATTGGGTGTATTTTGCATTATATAAAAATTATTAACATTCTATTATTTAAAAAGAACAGACGGTAGTCTTTCATAATAGGGTGCGGCAAAGATCATTCATTTGACAAATAAATTAGTTAACTTGAAGCTCAGACAATCTGTTTTTCCTGTCAACTAGAGTACAATATAATTAAAATGTGTTGAGGATGTAGAGTCTCCAACATTGTATCTCTATTTCACGATTTTTGAAATACGGTATATTGTTTTAATGAATCTGGTGAATATTACATATCACTAGTGCTACCACAATAAATTCAATGAGGATACAAGTTGTAGTCAGGGATGTCATACAAAAAGAGAAACATGACCTGTAATTAGTTAACTAATGTATTAAATAGGATTTTGAATTCATGTGTTTGCGGACCGGATTAGTATCTCTAGAAGTTCCATTACCTAGAGATATAATCAATAACATGTTAGAAAATTTAGTCTTCCACGGTATCCTTATGCTCATTAAAATATTGTACTAGCCTATGCCTAGTGAATTCATCCAGGTGCAACATATCATTATGAAAAGTAATCAAACCAAGTCTTATTATCCAATCCATATCCTTTACGAAATGTTCTAAACTTAGTGTAGTTTCTTTTAGTCTAGGATCATCAAATATTTTTCTATATAACTCATCCATTGTCCAATGTGTTTTATTAGGATCGTAGTTAGCCTGTAACTGATCACAGATATCAAGTATTTCTCGACTTGGTTGTGTGGTATCAAGACTCATTATAAAAATTTGTATTCATATCTTTAAAAGATTTCTTGTCACCAAGTCTTTGTTTTTCTTCTTTTGAAGCTTAGATTTGGATGTAAAATAATTAATCTAAAATGATTTATTTGAACAATCATCCATGTATCACGTCTATTCCTATACCGTAACCTATATAGATAAAAAAAGGATAAAACCATCAAATGAAAATCATGTTGGCTATTAAAGTCATTATGGTCACAGTCGTTGCTGGTCTATCACCAGGCGCCTTGACAGCAATCACTACCTTCGAAATTTTTGCACAGAACGAAAGTTCTCCTATGGAACAACTCATCAACGATTGTATGTACAATAACGTTACTGCATGTAATGCTCTGGAACATTATAACTCTACAACATATCCCGCAACCGGGTTGAATACCACAGCCACCTCTTGATACTGGATGCAATTCAGTCTCCTTATCAAGCTAACCACCTTTATCTCTGATTGCACTTTAGTAGATTTCTTTGCTTGAAATGTATACTAACTTATGAGAAAACAGGTTAAATTGCGATAATTTCAAAGGTCATATTCTTTTTTAGTATGGTGAATGTCGGTAGACTGGGGATTTATGATGGATATTTTATTATAAAACTACATATATGAACAAATATTAGTTTGGGCGTGTGGGGATTAGGTTTCCAGTGGTAGTGGGATTTTAATATCAATGACAATTTAGATCAATAATAATACAATCTAATTAATTTCTAGCCTTGCCAGGAAGGATAAGATCCTTTAACTTTTGCATATCGATCCGTCCAATTTGGAAGCACTTCATGATTAAGATGAGATTCCAAACGATCCAAGAAAGCATGCATACCGGGTGCAAAACCAAAACCCGTTGGCTTTGTTAGACGACTAAAGATCAGATACAATTTTGTATCGTTCTCTTCGTTATAGACGAGTTTCCATTTAATGACTGCTTCAGTTTCACCATTTGGTATTTCAGGTGGATGTGGCTTTATATGCCATTCATGCTCAAATACACACGGCGGATCCCAAATTATTATTCGTCCTATTGTGTGAAATCCTGCTGGTGCACTGACATAGTCTATTGTTCCACCATTTCGTCCATCTATAATAGCTTTAGCATTAAACCACGAAGCCAATTCCTTAGGTTCCGTAATAGCTTTCCATATAGTATCCTTTGAATGAGCAATTTGACGTTCAAATTTGAGCGTAGTGTAGCCGCCCTCTGTTATTACAACTCCATTTCGATTGTTCTCATTATTTGATTTTGCATCCAATTTTATTGTTCTCCATTTTCTTTATTTTTGGATAAATATTTCTCTAGAGAGTCTAGGTGATCGGACCAGAATATCTTATACTTTGATATCCAATTATCAAGCTCAACTAGTCCATTAGGTTGCAAAGAATAGATTCTTTGTTGAGCATGAACTTGTACTGTAACGAGTCCATTTTCTTTTAACACCTTGAGATGTCTTGATACAGCAGGTTGACTAATGTTTGGAAATGAAGTTACAAGGTCAGTTACGGTGCGACTGCGCTCAGCTAACACATCCAACATTGCCCTTCGGGTTGAATCTGCCACTGCAGAGAATACATCCATCATAATTATATAATCACTAAGTTATATAACTGTATTGTTATATACAAATATCCAAGGATCCGCAGTGATCGATATTCAATAAAAAAAATTAAGGCAGATTCATACATTCAATTTAATATTAACTTGAAGTCGTGTCATTGGTTTCTGGCATGAAAATGAATTATCAAATAGTAACAGTTATCAGTTGCGGATATCAAACTGATATTAGTATTATAAAAGAGATTCTAACTGATTATGTAACTATAACAGATATAGATATCTCGATCAGATAAAACATGATAATCAATAATCAATGTACATAAAAAAGATAGAAATGGATTTCTACTTTTTTGAGATAGTCTAAATCTGTTTTATAATATCATGAAACTCTTCGTCTGACATTTTCTTCTTAGCTTCTACCCATTGTTCGACATCCTTACCTGCTAAATATCTCAGATTTGGTTTATCGGATGTAATTGCGTCGAGTGTTATTTGTGCTACTAATTGTGGAGAGGATGCATTTTCTAGTAATTTATTAAATCCTTTTTCCATGTTTTTCATTAGAGGAGCGTAAGACGAATTCGGATCAATAGATTTCTTTGCCATGATGGAAGCATTAGAAAAGTTTGTCTTTATCATACCGGGTTCAATTAAAATGACTCGAATGCCAAATGGTTCCACTTCATATGACAACGATTCGCTTAGACCTTCTACTGCAAATTTAGTACTAACATACGCAGAACCCATAGGAAAACCAAATCTTCCAGCACCCGAGCTCATATTGACAATAATACCGGATTTTTGTTTACGCATGATAGGAAGAATAGCTTGAGTTGTTCTTATTAATCCATAAAAATTTGTTTCAAATTGTGTTTTTATTTCATCAATTGAAAGATCCTCAAATGCTCCAGTTAGTCCATAACCCGCATTATTTATCAACATGTCAATTCTACCTACATCATCATAAATTTTCTGAACTGCAGTTTTGACTGAATTCTCGTCGGTAACATCCAGTTGTATAAACTCTAAAGGCAATTTTTCTCCATCTTTAATAGACTTTAGCTTGGAATTTTTTTGTAAATCTCGCATGGTAGCATATGTAAGAAATCCATTCCTTGCAAGTGTTAGTGCGATTTCATGGCCTATTCCACTTGAGCTTCCAGTAACTACAGCCACTTTTTGATTTGAAGTCATATAAACAAAAAGTGATCTCGCACATAAAAATTGATACAAATTAATGAATGAGGCAATAGCAAAAAATAACAAAATATCATCATGATAGCAAAAGAGAAACTGTTCATTTCACATTATTTAAGGAAAAACAATGGTTAGTCGCATGAAATAATACCACCAAGTTTCATATTTATATTCCAATGTTGACTAGGCTGGTCATTTAGCTATTCACAACAATGTTGCATTGTTGGATAATAATATAATTTCAAATATGGAATGTTGCAATCTTTCGCATTATCTAATTGGTATTGAACTTTGTATCGGAGAATTCAGATAAGTAGTGTAAGGACAAGTAAATAATCATTATGGCATATGCGAATTAATTAGATCCTATGGATTAGGCTTATCTATTTGAGGATACATTAATCAAATTACACAGGACTTTTCAGCCACAAAACATGCTAGCTAAGAATAGGATAGGAAAGAATTCTAACTTCACCTATTCACCATTACATCTGAAATTCAGTTACCTTCAAATCCGTAACAGATACCCAAGAATAGAGATCGAGTCGTTGATCCGACATATAAAAGTCAGAAACAGGTCTATATAGATAATTTAGAATAGAAATAATAAGTTTGATATCCCAACAATATTTGTCTAGGTTTTTGACTTAGACTTCACTATTCAACCGGGAGGTTGTTTATGCGTCCCTCAACCTCTCGTTAGAAAATTCAAGATTAGAACATCACATAAATAATCAAGATAATGCGATAATTCCGATCAATTAGTCTTAATATCAATAGTTTTCAATCAGTATTCATCACGGAGTAAGAAAGGAATAACGATCCCATATATACTGAATAGCATTGAAGAAGTAGAATTTAACTTATTGCATTTCAAAGATACTACTAAAGGTATATAATTTGACCTAAATAATGACCTGAGATAACCAACAAGGATATCCAAAGGACCTCTTTTTTCAAATCCACTTCAATGTAGTAGGATAGGTTTCAATAAGTT
>JARFXS010000239.1 GCA_029194465.1 Candidatus Nitrosocosmicus sp. | reverse complement strand
ATCTTTGATATCTAATTGATCATATAATTTTTGGCCAATTACAATGTGGTCGGCCTCCGCAAGTGATGTCATCTTAACTGCCACACTTATGGTGTATCCAATAAGGTCCAAATGAGGAGTTTTTAGCATTGTTTTTTCAAATTCGTAAATATCAATTCCATACTGTACAACAGCAACTTCCCCATAGTCAATTCCTACCCTTACTTTCAGTTCGGGATAGTCATATTGATTCAAAATTGGATTAATACCTTCTTTAATAACTTTGATCATGGTCAAGGCACAACTAATACCATTACTGAATTGAAGAGCTGAGAAGCCATTGTTGGTTTCTGATTCTCCTTCCGAATTATTCACCTTGTTTATATATTGTTCTTCCCTAGTAGTATCTTCTATTACAAAAAAAGCCAAAACTGCATCTCCGATATATTTTAAAACATAACCTCCATACAATGATATTATGCTTGTCATTTCCTGAGCAAATGATCTGATTATGGTAGTCAATCGATCTATAGGTATGGTTAATGCCATTTTCGTAGAGCCAACTAGGTCAATATGTAGCATTACTAATCTCAATTTAGATTCTGCGTTTTGTTCCAAAATATTCTGTGTTTCTTTTACTATGATATTTAATTCAGGTTTTGCTTTGAGCGCATTCCATGTCCTGAATTGTGCTTCCTTTACGACTGAATTGACGTCTATAATCGCATCGAGATAGAATTTATTCAAAAGGTAATTTGATAGATTATTGTTAGTATTTCCTCCCTCCATTTTATTCTCATTTTTAATAATATCTCTTATGATGTCTTCATTGATATCTAATTCAAGTGAAATTATTTCTGGTTCAATTCCTGAATTATATAAGTTGAGTATAGTTCTTTTCTGATCTGAAGCTTCAGGAGATTTATTCACCAATACAACATTCAATTTTTTTCATTAGATATAAAGGTGATATCTGAATAACAAATCTATTTTTTATTTGCCATATTCTATTTACTAAAGCCATTTCAAGATAAACTTTCTAAATCTTTTCACATGAAATATGTACTTTGAAACGGGGAAAAGGTGAGGGAGAGTGAAGCTGGGTAAGCTGGGGAAGTTAGTTGAGCAGCCCGAATGTGTTCTATCGTGTATAAAAAGAATAATACTGAGTTTGATTAGACTACTTCTATATTACTTCTAACTAATTGGATAAAATAAGTTTGATGTCGGAAATCGTTTCATAATCTGATCCGTCTATAATTTATCTGTATTTAATATTTCCAGTCTACTGAAACTCCATTCCACCAGGATCTATTTTCCTTGATATCTTTTCCAATTTCCTCTTTTATTCTTATCTCTACTGAATAGAACATGTTTTCCATTGCATCAGTTCCTCCATCATTATACAATTCTGTTCCAATTTCCTTAACACGTTGTTTCTTTGTTTCCAAATCAGAAGCGTTTGGGTTTTGTAAGTAATATGCGAACAAATCAATTAATTCTTCCTCTAAATATGCATCCAATCACTTATTCTATGGTTTTCTAGTATTTTATTATTTTCTTGATAGGCAATTAAGCAATAACGTAAATGAATTGGGTACTATTTTGGTTGACATCTTTATCTTTGTTGTAATGATGACTATATCTTCAATCAAATATCCTGTTTACACCCTATGTCTGTCATGTAAAATAGTACTAACGGCATTGCTGATTTGAAAATAAAAGTAAACCTAAATCATATTTTGTACAAGAATTCTTTGTAGGTAGAATGGTCAGACGGATTAGGGTGAGGAACATGCAGTAATATTTT
>JARFXS010000238.1 GCA_029194465.1 Candidatus Nitrosocosmicus sp. | reverse complement strand
GGGGGTGGCCATGGCAAATTGTACGTGAAAACAAGTAGATGACTGACAGAGTGAACAACGCAATTTTTCTTCATTAAAATGAATTTCCGTAACCTTATTTTCTTTAGAGTCCTTAATGTAAAGAGTATCCCTAGTGCAACCCTCCTCTGACAAGAAAGGGGCATAGTGTTTCAAAAATTCATCCTTTTCTAGTATCTCATGTAGTAACTCGTTCACAAATCCTCCAAAATGTTCGTTAATATAGGGATTTCTCTCTCTTTCCCTCTTCCATTTACTTCTTAACTCTTTTACAATGTTAACTCTCAAAGTAATCAATTCAGCGGAATTTGATCTAGGCATCTTTCTTTCTAGTCATTTTACATTAAAGTGATATATAACTTTAATAATCAATGAAGTACAGCAAATATAGTACCTTATGCAGCGTAAAATGAGTTAATTCTCTTTCTCTTTCCTTATGCTCTAATCTCTGAACAGATGATGTTAAATACCTAATGATTCTTTTGTTAATAATGCATATTAAGCTCGTTATTTTTGCGATACTCCTTCCTTCATCATTATTGCTATTATTGATGGGAACAACGAACTTTCAACAAAGTTATGTCGAAGCACAAACAAATTCAACCCAGGCACAAACAAATTCAACCCAAAAATTCACGTCCCCAAACCATACATTCAGTCTCGATTATCCTTTAGACTGGGAAATAGCTCCAAAAAATTCTACTTTCCCATATTATGGAGAGACGACCGCATTAGTCCTTCGACCAATAATGAACGAGACTGTCACTCCATTAAATGAAATATTTTTTAGCATTTCTGTTAGCGATGTAAAAAGATTGCTTGAAGACAATAAGTCGTTACCAGCAGAGTTCCTAGACAAATTAGTCGCTGATAAGATAAGTTCTTTTGAAGACCCATCATCAATTTATGGAAACTTGAATGTCAATTTACTTGGAAATAATTACACCAGACTTGGTGATCAGCCTGCCAAAGAGTTGACCTTTCTTACCCAAAATCTTGGAACATTTGAAGTGGATACATATACTATCTATAATGACCAGTTGTATCACATCAATTTCGTGGGTCCGCAGTCAAAGGCGTCCCAACTGTACGAAGAGTTTCAACAAATCAAAGATTCATTTAGATTCTTGCCATAGGATGCTATCTTTGAGTAAGTTAAGAACGATTTAATTAACTACTCATATTCTTTATCATATTGTGAAAATCTTCATCAGACATCTTATTTTTTATTTCCATGATATGTTCAACATCTTTTCCTGCAAGATATCTCAACTTTGGATTGCTGTCGTTTATAGCATCTAGTACAACCCTAGCAACATATTCAGGGCTCTCGCTATTCTCAATTAATCTTTTCATCCCTTCATCCATATTATTCATAAATTGAAAATATGGTGAATTAGGGTCTTTAGATTTTTGTGCCAGTACTGCAGCCTTAATGAAGTTCGTTTTGATTATCCCTGGCTCTATAAGTATAGTTTTAATCCCAAATGGCTCAAGCTCATAAGACATGGATTCAGTCAATCCCTCTACGGCAAATTTTGAACTTGCATAGGCTGAACTAGTTGCGATACCAAAACGGCCTAAGCCAGAGCTTATGTTGACAATTATTCCAGATCTCTGATTTCTCATTATTGGTAACACTTCCTGTGTAGCTCTTATCAATCCAAAAAAATTTGTTTCAAATTGTAACTTTATTTCATTTATCAAAAGATCTTCGAGAGCTCCACTCAATCCATATCCTGCATTGTTAATCAGAATGTCAATATTACGAGAT
>JARFXS010000053.1 GCA_029194465.1 Candidatus Nitrosocosmicus sp. | reverse complement strand
CCACAATATCAATCAAGATAATAGTGTATCACTTAATGAACATCTAAGTTATTGCTGGAGGGACATTTTGTTCCTTCGTGACATAATCTAGTTTAACTATGTATCTCAATTCCTTATCAAATATTTGTAGATGTAATTATAGTAAGACCTTTTGTAAATCCCATTACATCGGTTTTATTAAATAAGCCTTCGTATGCATTCATAACAAAGGGATAAGAGTTTGAAAGGGGGATAACCTGTTTGATTTTTGGACCACTCTAGAGGCGAGGGTCGAGTTCTAACAACCAATTATTCTGCATATTCATTTTGGCCTTCATTCTACTGAAAATAGACCCTAACTATCACATATCAACGACTAATTTGGGATGATAAAGCCGTGGGATAAAAATAATTATGAATAAAGGTACACAAATGCATCAAATAGAACTACGCGTCCTATTAATACGTAGCAAAATTATTTCATACAAATAGAAAATTAGTTGGTACTATTTGTTGTTTGCTTCTTTTTTGGTTGTTTGAATATATTCATTATTTTATCTATGATTGAGTTATTAGTTTTTGTCATTTACTACTTTTATATATAAGACGTATGTCTATCTTAAACCTTCTTATGCCTTTTTGGCTGACACATCGGTGTTTTCAAGTCGATGGGTCAAGTAGCTACTATTACTATTTCTAGTCGGAGGAAAACACTTGTCCATTGTTCAATAATATTTTTTTTGATCAAAAATAAGAAGAAACCTTTGACATGGTCTGAAATAAAACGGTTTATCAGATCCTGAAGACAAGCTTTAAGCTTTAGTGAATCCAGTTATCGTGTTCAAAACTGAATACAGAACACTTTTTGTTTCTTATTTTTGAGATGTCAAAAGAGTGAGCGTAATGTATACGATTGATTGTGGGAAAGATTGACTTCAGGGATTTGCCACTTTCAAATTTACTTGATGAGCTGATCGAATGAAATTCTAGCAAATAGTTCTTTTGTAGTTCCACTATAGCGCTAACCATCTCCTTTTTCTGAAATGGTCAGGAGATGGTAAGATTTGTTGTCTATTTGGAAACATTTTTTCATTTTCAATATCCTAAAAATTATCCTTTTTGCAATCAAGCCCATAATACCTAAATTTGATGACCACATATTAGAGCAAGTCAGTTATGAAATTCCCACTATTAGATTCATAAATCTATTAGTAGAAAACCAGACAATTATTCTAGAAAAAAAATAACTATCAATCATAGTGTAGCATTGTATTAAACCTAATTATACTTATATTTTCACATACTGAGTTATGGCGATTACCTTGTCATCATCTACATCAACCACAAATCCGCTTATGGAAGGAGATGAAATGAGGTTCCGTTTAGAGAAGATAGAAGAATGTAACTTGCTCCTTAGAAGATTAGATGGAGGAATACATTTTATAAAGTGGGATGGAATCTTTCCATTGGCAAAATATTCGGAAAAGACAAACATACATAAAAAAATAGAAATTAGAATTGAATCAGATATTGAATATGGCAGATCTATTTATCCAAGAAAACCATACATTACCAAAAAAATAAGAATATGTGGAAGAGATTCATCATGGATAAAATCTTGGAAAACTGAACAAATAAGCGAATTAGTATCCAAGCTATCTTTTTTAAAATGAATTGAGATAGTTTGATTGCAAGGATTCTTAACGATAACCAACTTCGCAGGTGTTCAGCCCTTACTCAACTTTACTGAAAATCCAAAACTTTTGAAATTAATATCAAATTGAAACCGTTTTATTGATTGATTCCTGTTTGAAGATTAATAATCGCTCATGGGCTTGGTATAATTAGTTTTGAACAGATTTGCATATAAAAGGAAATGCATATAGATACATTAAGGGAAATTACTTAAATGAATGTGTCTCAAGTGACACAGGTTAATCTTTGTCAAATATGCAAAATTGATTCCTACTATTGATAAGTAAATATAATCCAACCACCACCAAATTGTGACTATATACTTTATAGTATGTTAATAAGTTATATAAGATAAAAAGAATCTCTTTGGTGTAATTAATCCAAAAAGCTGTATTTCATAGTACATCTTATGAAAAGATGTCTTTCAATTTATTTTCCTAGAATAGTAATCCAGGGAACCGACACTTTTCAAATATTCACTGGTCTCTCAGTCAAGAAGATTGGTGAATTTCATAAAGTAATATATCAAAATCCAAAACACAAGATAAAGCGGTTATCTCACAATAGAGTAGGGAAAATATTCTAATTATTAACAACTATGTGTTGCAGCGTAATTTTTAGAACTTGTTATCAGCGGATATCACATGAACACATATATCTAAATACAGATTAATTTAGATTTAAAACTTTAGCCAGAACAAGACAAGAAGAAGTAGCCAAAAACAAAAAAAAGATTATGGAACTGATCTGCTGTAAAGTTTCCCTTCATGCTAGTTTGTTTTGTATTTCCTGTTGCTAGGGGTTCCTTGCAGAGTTGGCGGCAAGTTCCACCAAACGTGTATGCTCACTCTAACTACATAGGCCAAGCACCCATGGAAAACACTACTACACCCATGTTAAACATCCAGTAAGTTTAAATCACAGAAATATTTCTTCAACAAACCAAAAGTGCCACATTTCATTGATACCAATTGTGAACATGATAAACAAATAACTGATAATGGTTATCTTTAGACCCGTATTCATTGAATTGTTTTGGTCCTCTTAAAGCAATTATCCCTGTCATATACAACAAATCCTCTGCAACCTAGTGGAGTGTAATAAAGTACTGTATAACCACCAATGAGCTGGTGTAAATGCACTGTCTCTGATGGCTGTACCCAATTGCAATGATCCGTCAACAAAGTTGTCTTTCTACTGATGCAGCAATATGACCCTAGGCATAATGACCATTAAATAAATCTTTTTTAGCCTCTGATTTCTACTTCCCTTTGGAATTAATGCAGGCATTTGTGCCATTTTACTATCATTATGTCTTCGTCGATTAAATAAGATGTGAACTAAAATATTTATAAATAATAATTTCTAATACTAGAAATTGATGTAATATTGTATAATTATTAGTCTGTTAGTTAGTTAATTAACTAAAATTCTGATGTTTTATCATTATTGCCAAGCTTATCAGCATTGATTATCACAGGTGATTTATTTGATCAAAAAAATTTTGAGATTATTTGATAGATATGTTCTTGTTCAATTCGAAAGTTTTTCCAGAATTTTCATCCGTAATCTTGTAAATTATGACATAATCACCAGTGGGGAAGGGTACGGATTGCGTCACAGTAAAGGGTATGAAAACCTCCTTATTCTGATTATGTGATATTATGTTTCCTATTGGTACATTTTCCTGACCACCGAGAATAGTACCATTAGAACTTGTTATTAGAAAACTGGCTCCAAAGTCGATGGAGAAAAGTGGGGTTCCATCTTCATCTGTAATATTATTATATTCAAAACCAACTGGTTCAATATACAATATTATTGATTCTCCTGGAGAATAAGAAGTAGAATTCTTTTCTTCATATATTCCAAAACCACTGGGCTCCGATGTCACAAATAAATCCTTATTTGAGTAAAAGTGTACTATTGGTGTCAGCTGTACTATTGGTGTCAGCTGTACTATTGGTGTCAGCTGTACTATTGGTGTCAGCTGTACTATTGGTGGAGCTTAACCCCTGCGCGTTGGCCTGTCCATGGTTAGATCCATTGAAAGAGCTACCCATGACCGCAAGGAACAAAAGTGCAAATAAAAATACAATCTTTGATGATTTATTTTTCATACTACATTTCTTTAATTTTTGATAATTTATTAAGATAGCTGTGAAGTGGTATACAATTTTAGAATTAATTTAATAAATATTCTTGGTAAACGTATATGGATGATAAGTCTACTAGAATATCTCCCGATAATAACCTCGGGACTTTTGTTTCTGGCCATTCTCACCCTGGTTGCAAATAGAAAAAATTTGAGATTGCAAAGCGAATACCAAATATATGCAAGAATGATAGAGGCAAGACTGAAACTAGAGACCTCAGAGCCATTTATTAAGATGGCAAGAGAGAGTCCATTCTATGCAGACAGATTTGCCCTAGTGGATAGCCCTGACCAATTCTACATGCTGAGGGCCTTCATAGACTTATATGAATTTATTTATAGACTTCACAAGACTCATGCAATTGATGACCAACTTTGGCTAAGGTGGATGTCATCTGCGAAGGCTATGAAGTCAATTCCTAAATTCTTGAATGTGTGGGAAAAAACTAAGTCAGTCCATTCGCCTGAGTTCGTCAAGTTTATTGATTCATTATAACCTAGGTGGCATTAATTACCCTTCAAGAAATGAGCATAAAGGCTTATCCATACACTCGTCTATTATGAAATAAACATAACAATCATCAATTACAAATCCAATGTCCTTTCTTATTAGAAAATTACTGAAAATCGATATATTTTTTTAAAATATACATAATGTAAATGGCAATACAACACAAGAAAATCTTATCGATTGCAATACTAGCATCTTTACTAGTTTTTAGCTTCACCGTTTCATCTTCAACGGCTATTTCCTTTGCTCAACGGGATGGAAGTAGCGGAGGAAACCAAGCTGCAGCTCAAAACAGTGAAGACGGTAACAATGACTCTGAAAGTGGAGTAAGTCAATCTAGCTCCAGTTCTCAAAGCTCTGAATGTCTATCAGGAGGAAGTACCGCAGGTAGCTGCAACAACATAAGTGTGCAAGCAAACCAGAATGGAAATGAAGAAGAGGAACCAGTAAAGGAAGCAACAGTAACACCAGAAAGCGAAACACCAGCAACAGCCCAAGCAACAGGACCAGCCAGTGCATCTGTCTCTTGCGGAGAGGTTATCAAACAAAGTGTTAAGTTAACTTCCAATCTTGATTGTAAGACTGATGGTATAATCATTGGAGCAGACGGAATTACAGTAGACTTAAACGGTCACACAGTTTCTGGACCAGGTGTAACAACATCCAAAGTCGGATTCATGTTAAGCGACAAAGACAACGTTAACATTGTAGGCCCAGGTATAGTCCAAAACTTCCAAGCAGGAGCACTTAATACAGGCGGACAGGACGACAAAATATCTGCAGTAACATTTACCCAAAACCAAATAGGATCATTTAACACAGGCGCAGCAAGAACTACTATAGAAGACAATTTGTTCTTTAGTAACAACATTGGTGTAGCATCTCATTCCTCAACAGGGACCCATTTGATTACAAACCTGTTTAAATCAAATGATCTTGCTGGAGCAACTTTTGTAAACTCTGCAGCAAACGAGGTATCATTTAACACCATCCAAGGTTCAGTAAGTGGATTGTTCTTCGACGGGCAAAGTAGCGACAACACAGTCAACGCAAACAACATCTTAGACAACAAAGGCGTAGATATCAATAATGCAAACGGCCTACCATTGAATGTAAACAACAACCTTTTTAACGACAACAACTGTAATTCATCAATTCCAGTTGGCCTCTGTTTAGGTAAATAAAACCACCTTTTTTTTCTTTAAATCTCAATTAAATACATAATTTTCTTATTAATAATCTATCTACCTTTCGGTTAAATATACTCCTTATGTATAGAATAGTTGAAAAAAGATCATTATGCTTTCGGTTTTTTACTTTTGCCAATCTTTACTATAAATTGTCTTTGACAGCAAGTTCATGTAGCTGATCTGAGAATATTGCGAACTTTAGATCGAAATTAGAAATTGAATCGTTTAGAGCCCAAGTGTTTAATTCTATGGTAACTTTGTCCCAATCAATATGAATAATTGGGTGATGGTTTAGCATTTGAGCCAATTCACTAACCATGTATGAAAATTTTACTGCTTTAGGGAAGCTGTCAAAGGGAAAAACTTTTGATACACTCTGGGTTTGGTTATTACTATTTCCTAACGCTTTCCACTCTTTAGACTTTGTTAAATAGTCTAGGATAGTATCATATTTAACAGCTTGATAATTATTTGTCGAATTGTCTTGTAAATTTATTAAATTTTGTTTTAAAATTTCTCCAATACTGATATTTGTACTCTTTAATCCTCCGCTTGAGTAAGTGAAATTCTTGTTATTAATATATGAATGAGAAGGAAGCACCAACAAGTCATAGCGGGTTTCATAATTCCATCCTATTGGAAGTCCGAATGAAGCATTCTCATTAGTAACGTCATAACGTTCTTTAGAAGTATTTGAAAAACCCCCTTCAAAGGTGATTGTGTGTTTTCCAACTGTTAAAGGTTTCAGAAAAACCCAGTTGCCATCAGAAATGGCAGCACTAGTTTCACCTTTCGTCAGATTCAAAATATTATTCGCAGGCAGTGAAAAATTGAACAAAGGTGATTGAACTCGGTATTCATCTAATTTCAACAAAGGTCGATCGTCTAATGTTGCGTTCAAGTAATTAACATGATTTTGAATAGATTGCGCACACTCCATTAACCCATCCTCATTTTTTATCAAAGGATATTCGATGTAAGAACATTCGGAATTAAGTATAGGAAACAGAATTCCTACATTGTCAGGTATAAGGCAGGATCGATTTGCTGAATGATTAAAAGTTCCAGCAAAAAACCAGACTGGGTCATATTGGTTAATGATGCAATTGATCCCATAGTCATCATATGCCGGATTTTCGTTAAGGGGGATTGAATATGCCCACTTCCACCATTCAGCAGTCCAATCATTATATGATTTTCCATATATTTGAGATTTGGTATCATACATAACATCGGAGGTTGAAAGATTAGCGCGGTAATCATAAGAATGTTCCTTACCATAAGCATTTTCTATCATGTAGGCTAAGGGGAACAACTGACTCAAAGTAAGAAATATCACAGTCAAAAAAGGTGATAGAATATTTGTTGCAGTGTTAAAGTTGCCAAATAAACCAAATCCAGAGATGAAGTTAGTTGTCATGGTGATATCGCTAACCTGGGATTATATAAATATGATTTTGCTGTTTAGAGTCATTTGTGTAAATGAACCTAGTAAGGATACGATAGCACAAGTTTTGTAGCATTACTCGATAGAATCAATAACATAAGGAATGTATTACTGATGAAAACTTTATGATTTCGGATAATCATATTTATGATAAAAGGTTTAGATAGTTAAATATTATATTTTATATCTCTTCCCACAGATTGATAGCTAGGATTCGATAAATTATTATACAAATTATGTATTTAAAAAATGGATGAGCGGCATTGACACTATTGTAAAGAAATTTGATGAATTTGAAAATTCAATGAAAGAGGGACTTCCCAAAGTGGATCAGAGGTTGGTAATTGATATGCTTCATCGAATGAAAGGGGATGACTCACCAATGTATACGATTGAAATATTTCTTAAAGAAAAACCAAACACCGAAGAAATAAGGTCCATCATTGAGGAAGGTCTGGGGGTAATGCCTGCATTTTACGATCATGGAACTCACATCGTAGTAGCACATCGATTTAACCTGCAGATGCTTGATTATGTATCAAATAACTTGAATGTTGAGAAGATCAGAGGAACATTTACAGGAGCAGGTAGAGGGGCTTCTATAGGTCCTGTATTTGAACGAGATGATAGACCAGATTATTAGTGCAAAGTACAAACAGGAAAAAGCGAAATTTAAAATAAATTGGATAAGAACATGTTTTATATTTTTGGTCATACACAAATTAAAGTATGTTAGTTCTCAAAAACTCATTTTCATTGCTTCTCAACAGGCGGCACTTAACTGATAGTAAGGATATGATAGGTTAAAGAAAGTAAAGGTACCATGTAGATATTTAATACTAACAAAAGGAGCGCGCAAGTAGAAGATGGCTGATCAGATCCGATAGGCGTTACTTTCATAATGTAATATCTGATAAATAATATCACTTCAGTTCGAGTTCTTTATTGGGATTATATTTTACGATGTTTAAAATAACCATTCTAAATATCATATCTATCGAGTCGCAGATCCCGGGTTCAAATCCCGGCCGGAGCATCATTGATCGACAATTTGAACCCGTTTTGGGCTTATTTCAGAATTTTGAATAGTATACTCTTTTTGCATTACAGTATACTGTTTTGATAAGTCAGGTGAATAATAAATATCGCAAGCGATACAATAGAGACCTACCTTCTTGAAAGATTCTTTTTTGCCTATTCTAATATATCTAGAATTAAAGCCTTTATGACAACTAGCACACTTCGTCAATCTGTTTTAGGTTTAATGAATAAAGATAAAAGCATTGATCTGTTTTGGCACTTAATTATGGATTGTATGAGAATAAAGTCTATGTAATTGTTTTCTTGTCCATTGTCAATTTGGTCGATTTGAAGGAACGCATCAAGTATTCCATATATCATTTGATATAGGTCTGTAAATTGAATTTTGGATTCACAAGAGGAGCACTGCAGGCTCTTGATTCAAAGAATATTCTAATCAATTGCTCACTTGCCCGTTCGACAGGCTCGCTCGTTTACTTTATTTGAAAAGTCTTGGACAATATCTTAATTCTATCTCTACCTACCTAATTTACATCCATAATTTATTCCGTTTCTGTAATAGATATTGTAGTTTTAAGTTTTCATTATTTATTAATTGACCCCGAATCATCACTCGCTGACGCTCGCTCACTTAATTAGATTAACAAGTTAAGGATTAGATCTATTAGCAGCAATCTTCCATTAATAGAGTATAATGCTTATTCTTGCCTACTAGATAGAATATTTTAAAATGTCCAGAAGTTTCTAATCCATTCTGTTCTAAAAATTGGTTCATATGATTCTTAGAGTTTGTTTTGATTTTGTCTATTCATTAGTTTAACTTTAATCACAATAATCTCTCATGAGTGTCATTATTCTTTTTAAATGGCCCCATAATAACCAGGTCGCGGCGAAGCCGCTTTAATTAAATAGTAACTTCTTTAATCTCAATATAGGAAATATTATTATCACCTATCTTGTTTATGATTCTCATGACTTTCTCACCACCTTCTAACTTGTAATTGTCATTAGAGAATGATGAGGAAATTAAATGGAAAAGTCTTGTAATTATTACTACTATTTCATTTATGTTACTACCGTGCATTATCGTGATTAGTGATTTATCATGAATATCATCTTGTAATTTACCCCCGATTATAAGATAGTGTTTCATTAATGACCACAATTAGGACAGATGAATCTGCGTGCCTCTATATTGTATTTTGCTCCATTTCTGTAGTATGCTTGGCCGCAATTTGTACAGAATGAAGCTTTTTGAACATTTGATTTATCTAGTATTTTCTTGCTGGATATAGCGTCATTTTGTGTTATATCTTGATTATCCCCCAATTACACCAGAAAGCTACTTTAGCCACTATAAAAGGTACTTGTCACAAATGTGAGCACTGTTAACTTAAGCATATATCATCTCTTCATTGTGACGATTGACAAATAGATTTAACCAGTTCCGCACGTGCTTGAGTTTGCAGTTCTTTTTTCTACAGGGGAAGTAATCATCGAAGCATTCAGTTCTGTCTTTAATACTGCATCTTTCTTTCAATCAGGCTTTTCTCGTAGGAGTGAATGGATGTGATGTTTCAATTTAAGGAATTGACAAGCCATCGGGGCATCATTTACCTCCATCTGTAGATATGGACGTTTTCCGTGTATCTTTACTAGATCAGACATGAACCTTTCAGCAACAAGCATGTTTCTTTCTTTAGTTATATTTTGTGCTAGGATTTGCCTGTTTCTGGCTCAATCGCAATCCACAACCAAATAAATTCTGAACCAACCTTTAACATGGTCTCGTCTACAATATATTCCGATACCTGTTTCTTTTTGGTTGATGATTTCCTTTGATAATGAAATTTCTGAATCCACTTCCAAATCGATACATGACTCCTCTTAACTGTAAGCAGATATGACAATGCCTTGACAACGTTTCTTAACGATAAACCAAGAAAATACAAATACAAACCATAACCAATGTGCTCTGAAGATGTTCTGTTTCTCTTACTGATCATAATTGAGATAGAGCATCTTCAAAGCTAGGTGTATCGTTAAGTTAACAGCACCCAACTGTGCTCTCGGGGGGGGAGAAATCATGATTACCGTCTTACTCTCTAGCACATCTAAGGAAAAAGTTATCTATTGTCCAATCATACTTACGGTCTTAACTATACACAATAAATCTCGCTTTAAAGGGCGAAGTGCGGGATTTGAACCCGCTTGCCACTTTGGATGGTTCAATTCTCAGCTTATTGAGGGAGAAAGGGAATCTGCGATCCCTCTCACCCATTATGTCCCGCACTTCGTTTTTAGCTTGTACTGACAATCCTAGATAAAATTCTCCTTCAAATGGTCGATAACTACAGACTTCATCACCATATGTATTTTTTGAAAAGGTTGCTTTTTTGATAATTAATTCGAGGTCGTATCTACACCCAAGTTAGTTACTTTTGTCATTTATCCTAACCTGATCTAAAACAGAATTAAAGGTTATTAATATAATGGCAGTAAAGGACTGACAGACAAATTCTTAATCATCGCTGAACTCATTATATCTCATATATTTCTGTAAACATAATGCAATGTTATTTAATAGAATTAATTTCCTATAATTTCTCTGTTCACCTAATCCATTTTGTAATTATATTCCACTTTTTTATATTTTTAAGAAGAATGTCAAATATACACAAAATTCTGTTTATATATGAATAATATGAAATTAAATGCAAAATTGATATTGACTGTAGCTTTAGTGGCTGGAGTATTATCCGTCGGATTACTTTCATACAATCAAATTCAACAGACAAATGCACAATCTAGTGGTTTATCAGGATTTGAAAGCATTCCTGAATTCAACATGTTTAAGGAAATGATAGGAGACAACAATATTGCAGCACAAAATGCAAATGAAGACTATCTTGATATCGATAAAGCTGTTGTTGCAAAAGCAGCAAATAAAGTTCAGGCGGTTTTACAAGCTCATGGTCATATTCCAAAAGATGGTAGTGGCGGTGCATTTGGATATGGTATATTGACAACAAAGGGACTTAGTGCCATTATGGTAAGCACTACCCATGCAGGTGTCTTAGATAGTGAAGATCAAAGAAATGCTAATGATCCAAGATGGCATAATCATTATGTATCTTTGGGAGATGATACTGAAAATTGTGGAGCTAATCCAGCTGTTACTTCAATAACATTCCAATCTCCAGGTAAAGTTGTAGTAAACAAGAATAAGGCAGTGATGTCAAATCTTCCATCTACCTTCACAGGTACTAATGCTTTAACTAGTGCACCACTTACGCTTAGCCCTGGAACAAACGTGCAAGATGTAGTATCATTTGTACTTGAGCCAATCTTCAACAACGCCGGTGGACTAGAAGCAGTCTGTGTAAATGATATTACCTCGGCTGACAAAATAATAAAGAACTAACAGCTCCTTTCTTTATTTTTCTAATTATCCATTCAGATAGGTTGACTATTATTTTTCGGTTGATAGGGTATTAATCGAACAAGACAAGCTAATATTGATTATGTTATATTCGTTGATAAGGACGAAAATAAATCTAATCTATGAATTTCACTATAACATTTCTTTAAAATGCTTAATTGATATTTATTAAAATCCTTATTGTGAATTATAGTTATAAAATTGCAATGTTGTCCATTTTGGCAATGGCAATAGCAATGTATTCTATTGACTCTTCGAGTTTCGAAGATACATTTGCCAAAATGGTAATACCCTAGGTCAAGAAGGCGATGGGAATGAGCCTTCTCAATCTGAAAGTGATTCTCAAGAAACTAATCAGAATAGCATGTGCGTGTCTGGAGAAAGTACTGCTCTAAGTTGTAATAATCTGTCTTCAGAGAGTATCGGCTCTTCTATTCCAGGCGAACAGGGACCTCCTGGGCCCGAAGGACCACCAGGACCTCAAGGAGAGTCGGGTGCTGATGGTGCGACTGGCCTAACCGGGCCGCCAGGTGAATCCGGTCCTCAAGGACCACAAGGTGAGAAAGGTGATACAGGAGCAGCCGGTCCTATGGGACTACAAGGAGAAACAGGAGCTCAGGGGTCAATTGGACCAATAGGACCTGAAGGTTCGCAAGGTGAAACAGGTGCTACAGGAACAACTGGTCCTCAAGGAGAAACAGGTCCACAGGGTGAAATTGGTCCACAGGGACCAGCAGGCCCAGATAAAGTATTTACTACAGAAATATTCACGAATGTGCGTAACGTTGATAACACTAATGGATTTTCAAGTTTTGACTCTCCAGCATGTCCAAGTGGAACCTCTTTGACTGGTGGAGGATATTCTTTTGGAGGTATAACTTCAAATTCCGAAACTATCAAAGTGGCATTCGATAGACCAACCGGAAATCAATGGAATGTAGTATTGGCTAATGTGGACGCGGGCCCATTTCAATTGATTATGTATTCTGTATGTGGAAGTTTAGAATCCCCATAGGTTAGATGAATAATAGATATCGCAAGTGACACAGTATAGACCTACCTTCTTGAAAGATTCTTTAGCGCCAACCCGTATATAGTTTGAATTAAGGCCCTTGTGACAAATAGAACTTCTGGTCAATAACCCTAAGGATTTCGAACCAGGAATAAAAGCATTAATCCATCCATATTAGCATCAATCAATACATACAGAGGGATTTGAACCCGCTTCTTGGTTTAATTTTTAGACAACAGAACGATTTGATCGATGCATTGAGTCACAGATTTTGGTAAGATTTATTTTTAGACCAAAAAGTAACCCGATCTGCATATTGACGTTCATAAAAAAGCATAAAGTTTCATTGGAATGCTCAATTATAATTAATTAGACCAATCTCGATATAGAAATTGTGCTAAGTATTTTTCTAAATGTCTATTAAGAATGTGAATGAGCAAGCATTATGAAAATAAACAAGAAGTTCATAATGTTATCATTTTTGATATCATCAATTTACATAAGTTCTATGGGGTTAATGTCATTTGAGCAATCCTTTGCTCAGAATGAAGATGAGGACGATAATGTCGATAATAGTAACAATAACGTTATAGGTCAAGATGGGGTTGGAAACGAGGCATCTCAAAGTGATGAAACTAACCTATCTACGAATCAAAACAGTATGTGTGTTTCAGGTGATAGTACATCGTTAAGTTGCAATAATCTATCCTCTGAACTTACTGGTGTAGGTATCCCCGGTCCTCAAGGAGAGCAAGGAATACAGGGAGAAGAAGGGCCACAAGGACCTAAAGGAGATCAAGGAATTCAAGGGGCCACTGGTCCACAAGGTGCAGAAGGGCCTAAAGGAGATCAAGGAGCACCAGGAGGAACTGGACCACAAGGAGAGCAGGGACCACCGGGACCACAATCAGTAGGTGGTCAAATATATATGGTGACGGGACCTGTCGATACAGCGACAGGACTTGGATCAGCTTTTTCTCGAGCTACATGTGGTTCAGGTGATACTCTCGTATCAGGCGGAATAGATGCTGATACTCCTACCGATAGTGATGCCCCATTAACCTTGGTAGAGAGTTCAGGTAATTTAGGGCTAAATCAATGGTTAGCACAAGCATCGACCACTCAAGGAAACGAAGTCACTGTTAAAGCATTTGCTTACTGCTTTGACAACCCCTAACTTCCATCCATCTATGATTTAAGTAACCGCTAAAACTGTTTAGTAAATAACTCAATATCAACTTGCTTGAAATTTACAACCATGCCTTGATTCCTATTCCAACCAGACCCTATTGATGATTCGAATTTAATCATCAAGACTAACTGCATTACGATATAGCAGTAAAATTAACTTGATATTTTATATTATTATGAACGATAGCATCTCTAATAAATCAAAATTTGGCAATAAATCATATGATATTAAATAGTAGACCCGGATTGACATTATTTTGCATGGCTTTGACTCTAACAATTGGAGTATCATCATTAAGCTCAATCGCATTCTCACAAAGTTATACGTTCACTCCAGATGTGAATAGTGTTAATAAGATTAGGGAACAGTGTGATATAAGCAAAGTGTCTGACAATACTGATGTATCCGATGTTTTGAACTCATTCTCACAAAAGAATGCATTTGCTTCTTATGATAAAATTATAGATCAGATTAGAGAACTATGTGGTATAAGCAAAGTACCACAAGGTGCTGGAGTTTCTGATGTTTTTAAGTCATTTTTAGGTGACAATCTTTTAGGTGACAATCCTACACAAATCCCAATCGGTACGCCAATCTCATTGACTTTTATTGCTGCAGCACTTCAATTTCTCCCTTCGGTGTTGGATTAAATATCTCAATACAACTGGGAATGAAAGTTATCCTTGCCTCAATTCTTATTTCAACCAGACCCCATTGATGGCCATGAACATAATCTGAATCCAATGGATATTCATTTCGGAGTAATTCAAATACCTACAAAAGGAATACTCGATGATGTTGCTATTAATAATACAAGTAATGTAATGGTGGGGACTTCTTTAGCACCCACTCTAATGTAGGTAGAGTTAAGAGCTTTATGACAAATAAAGCATCATGTCAATAACCTTAATGATTCAAAATCCAGAATAAAAGGATTGATCTGTCAGGAGATTTGAATGAATTCGAAATCTAGTAGCTGTGAAATTGTTCGGCAAGTCTCTCTACAGTTGACATGTTTTAAGGAGTGCGAAGTATATCATTTATCGTTACGTTCCAGTCTGTAAATAAGACTATTCGAGGCGGATAATTCAAAGAACAAACAAAGGGGAAATAGTAAAAGTCCGGTAAGGATGGATAACCACCATATTATATTAAATTGTTATTAAAAGAGTACAAATACAATGACAGACAGATTTGGGAGAAAGATACTGCTACCCAAGGAGTTACTGCTTTAAACAAATTCCAATTGATGAGATGCTCGCCCTAACGGGCTCGCTTATTATAATTCCAATCTATATCGCAAGTTATAACACATGGATTTAGTATTATGGATGATATAGACATTATCTTATCTAATTCTCTTAATTCTTTGAATCTCAATGTTGTTATCTTATTAGGAAATATTATTGATACCATAGGATAGGTCATATTATATCTAAATTCTACTTTTGCGTTTTCGTCTTCCTTAAATATGGATTCTATATTATTCCTTAGTTCTGTTTCCTTTTGTGGATTTGGTAAATTAGCTTTCATTTCTTAATTGCCCCCAAATCGCTCGCTACGTAAGAGGTACCCCTTCCTTCAGACTGCCTACTTGCTAAATTCTTAATTATATCCATTAATTTGGGTCGCATTTGATTAAAAGCATTTAGTGGCTCTAATACCATAGACGTACAAGAGATACATAAAGAAACGGGGAAATTATCTTCGAAAATATCTGCTACTTTTCTCGTTATTTCACTTTTTGATGTATGTCTATTCACTTCTACATTACAGACACAACAATATTGTATGATAGTATAGAGATCATCACTTTTGAAGCCTTTTTCATGTAAATACTTTGACTGGTAAGGGGTAGTTATTTCAGTAGCCATACTTATCATCGACTACAATTTGGATAAATAAACCTATGTTGTTCTTTGCTGTATTTTGAGCTGTTTCTGCAGTATGCTTGACCACATTTACTATAAAATGATTCTATTTTGAGTATTATCTTCCTCCACTGCCTTTATTATTCTATTACATAATTTACATTATTCCCAAATCCAGATTAAAGATACGGTAGTTGCAATAATAGGTACTTGTTACAAATGTGTCCTCATAGAGAAATTATGATTACCGTCTTACTCTAGCACATCTAAGGAAAAAGGTATCAGTTGTCACTTCATTCATACCGTCCTAACTGTTCACAATAAATCTCGCTTTAATGGCGCGAAGTGAGGGATTTGAACCCGACCTTTGTTTTGTATAGTTCAAATCCCATTATTCAGAGATAGAACCCGCGGTGTCTTCCTCATCATGAATCCTGCTTAACACAACCGTCCATATTTCCACAGACTATAGATAAGTGTTGTCATAAATCATTCATTAATCCTGGGCAAAAAAGATGGAGACTTATTTTTGAATCACTGCATCGGGCATATGTTGATTCTGTAACATGTCTCCAAATGAGGTTTTTGGCTTTACAAAATTTCCAAGTACAAAATTTCCGTATTCCAATTCCATAGTAATGATACATGTAATATTAGTTAAGGGATAAATAATACCCTCAGCGTGCAGTTTCCCAGCGGTGGCTACAAGTGGTTGTATAACATTTACACAATCTCCTTTGGTTGACGGATTATAGTCAATGTAATTGTTCTTATAATAACCACCCTTTTTCTCAACTACGGCATACACATCTCCGTTTAATTTACCATAAACATCAAACTCTCCCGGTGCAATTGTAAATGTTTGTCCTTCGGAACTTCCAGTAAAAGTTGATTTAGAATTCGTCCCATTTCTTGTAATATCTAGCGTGAGAGAATAATCATTTGGCTGTATGAAGTCTGGATCATTTGAATATGCATCACAGACCGCGTTATTGCTAGGTGATCCATTGACAGACTTGCAGCCGATGTTCATAATTACTTTAAGACTTCCTGACGAGTTTTCGAGATCTTGATTTGGTATTGTAGGGATAAACAAGTTGGTATTGTATGGCATTGGAATTGGGCATTTTATTATTTTTTGTCAGAGTCGAAGGTTCATCGAAGGTGTTTCATCAGATTCAGAGATATTTGCTTCATCATTATTCGTTGTACTTTCTAGTTGTTGGTGATTTTCATCTGAGTTAGAGATGGCTACACCAACTTCATTACTAGATTGGTCTGTACCAGATTCATTCCCTTCATTATTATTTGATGAAGTGGCTAATGCGGATGGAAATGGAATCACAAGTGAAGGAATTGAAAATATTACGGTAAGGATGACAAAAGTAAACACTATATAGAATTTAGAATTATTGTCATTGGACATTTTCGATAGCGAATGTTTCAATACTACTGCAATATCGATGTCATTATTAAGGTTATTGTAATGGTTGTTTATTGGATGTAACTCACACCAAAGGTGCGAAGTGGGAGGATTTGAACCCCCGACTCTTCATCATTATTATCCAGCATTTCTTTTAACATACCACAAATTTTGTTCTATCAATTTGATTTTTGATGAGCGAATTATGAATTTCGTGAATTGTTTTAATTAAAGTCGAATCATATAATAGTATCAATACCTAGATCATTTTTTTATGCTTATGGAGTGGAATTTAGTTTCTAAATCTACTTAAAACATTTGGTTAATATTTGAATGATTTAAATGAATGTTAAATGTAAATCATTAGGAACAATCTTTGTTTCTACGACATTGCTATTGAGTATGATATCAATGTTGTCTATTCAACCAGCACTTGCACAACCAATTGGTATTGACGATTGTATCGCACTTTGCTTTGACGAACAGGGACCGCAGGGACCACCGGGACCAAAAGGCGACAAAGGCGACAAAGGCGACCAAGGAATACAAGGAGAAAAAGGTGACAAAGGAGATACTGGTACCCAAGGACCAGCGGGACAAAATGGACAAAATGGACAAAATGGATTACCAGGAGTTCAAGGACCACAGGGAGTTCAAGGACCACAGGGAGTTCAAGGACCACAGGGAGTTCAAGGAGTTCAAGGACCACAGGGAGTTCAAGGACCACAAGGCGATTCATGTGAAAATACAGTTACTTTAACTGAACAGGTCTCATTTCTTCCCCGTAATCCCAGATAATGGTGTTGCAGAGGCTCTGCATGACTGAACCAGTCCCATAACTTTTTTTGTTTAATTCAACTTAATGAACCCGCGAATTAATTACAGAAATTTACTAACTTAAACTAGATACAATGTATTTTAAGTTACTTTAATCACTAATAGTCGACCTTGTTCAGGTATTTTTTGTATTTGTAATAATGATTTTAGTTTCTTTTGTAAGATTAATAATGAAATTAATTTTGCATTTGAAAGATATGGAATATGGTAATAAAGATCAGTAGTTTCGGCTTCAAAGTTTTTATCAAAAAGCGACCCCAAGATCCATCACTATAATAATTTACTCGCACTTCGCTTTCAAATACCTCCTAACTTGCTATATTAACTAATTTTGTCCAAAACTAAATCGTAACCATCGCGACGCTGACTGTTGATACAAGGTGTTTTTAAACTCATCATGTTAGTAGCGTTTAATCTCCAAAGCAATTCCATACGGGTCTTGCATCTAGTTCCACGCCCTGCATGCAAGACCCGGTATTTCAAGTATCTTTAGTTAGAAACAATTATATTATCTGTTACTACAATATGTATTAATCGTCTATTGATATTAGCTTGCCTCAAGCTACCCTTTTATTTTGCTTCCTAACAAGCACCCATAAAGTTACTGGTTTACTCTTTTGACAAAACAGACGAACGCAATTGATGCAGTAAAGCCTTGAAAGATTCTTTAGCACCTACTCTAATGTAGCTTGAGTTCAAGCCTCTATGACAAATTGAGCATCTTGTCAACAATCAAAGATATAAAATCCAAAATAAAAGCATTGATCTTTTCGTATGGATATGAATTAGTGCGGAATGCGGGATTTGAACACGCGATCCCTTCGCTTTATTGTAAAGTTCAAATCCTTCTTCAAATAGAGAAAGAGAGCCCGATTCCGCATTCCCTAATCTTTAAGAATAATCCACATTTTACTACTTCAAATAATTAATTATCTATTGTGATGTATCAATAATTAATCCCAAT
>JARFXS010000052.1 GCA_029194465.1 Candidatus Nitrosocosmicus sp. | reverse complement strand
CAATTATCTTCCCTAAGAAATAATCAGCTCTTACTTCCAAATTGTGCCCCTCATCCTAGTCTTGAGATATTTCTACCTTATCAAATAACTCATGAGGCAATGATCACCAAGTTTAATGAATACGATAAATGCAATTCACTCATTGTAATAGATTCGTTAAATGGATTGTTAGATTACTTTAATTTTTATGATAATATAGTTTCCAACAATTACAAAAAAAATGCAGACAGCACCAAAAATATGACCGGGTTGAATCGTAATACGGCAAAACACGCTGGTTACAAGAGCCTTAATCTGATAAAAATATTATTTGAATGTCACTCTAAAAAGGAAATACCAGTAGTAATCACGTCATATCAGTCACAAAGCAGCATCGATCGATTGATGTTTGAAACGATTACTACTGACGCATTCCCTTACCAAGAAAATAATCATTTTAGGCGGCTATCGAACTTGGTTTCTTTACTGGAATATTTTCAAGATAAAGATGATTTATTCATAACAATTTTAAAAAAAAATCCTGATTCTGCTTACAAAACTTTAACTGGTTTTCCTAAATTTCCACATACTCAGAAAATAAGTAAGAACCCATAGCAGATTCACAAGTGGATGTTTTAGGCCTTTAGTTCCATTATCTTGTACATAAAGATTAAAGATACCATCATTATCAAAAAGCCGGAACCCAACAGGGCGTATTTTTCATTTAGTTTTTCTACGTTAAATGCCTTGACAGCTATAAGGGCACCAACAAAGCCAAATACCAACAAAACAATGCCTATCATTGTCTCATAATTGTTTTGCACTGCTCGAGATGGTAAAAAAACAGCCTGATTATAATCATGGCCTTCTATGATTGCATTTATTACTCCAGCCGCAAATGCAAAGTATATCAGGACATAAATACTAGCTAAAATGATCACAGGTTTGATAAATCCAAATTTCAATGCTGTAGTTTAATCTAAAGGATTTATAAATTAAAACTTTTTCTCATATTATTTATGTTTAAGTCAAGGGATAAAGTGTAACCATGGAACACAAGGGAAAAATCATTGTGCTAGAAGGCCTTGACAAATCAGGCAAAACAACCCAAGCACATCTACTACAGGAGTACCTCAATGATAAACACCCCGGTCAAATAGAATTATTTAGTTTTCCAGATTACACTACCAAAATAGGAGAAGTAATCCGGTCCTTCTTAGAAGGCAGAGTCCAATTCAACGCACAAACAAAACACATGCTTCTTTCAGCAAATAGATGGGAGAAAAAAGAAAGAATTTCAGAGGCCTTGAAGTCTGGAAAAACAATAATCTTAAATAGATATTATCAATCTAATTTGGTTTATGGTCTTGCCAATGGATTAAACATTGATTGGTTGTCCATACTAGATAAGGGCATACCAAAAGAAGACTTTACTATAATACTAGATGTAAGTCCTCGTGTTTCGTATTTGCGAGGTATTACAAATAATTTTGTACTCGATGATTTTGAGAAAAACCTAGAGTTCTTAGATAAAGTAAGGAACAATTATCTTGAACTGGCCAAAATATTTAATTGGCATGTTTTGCATTCGGATAATTCTAAAGAGATTGTTTTTAATTCAATCCTTGAAATAATAGGAGAACACTAACACTCTAGAGCATGGATTAAGAGCGTGGAGAAGAATAGTGGCTTTGAAATACGTTGGAGAAATTACTGATCCAATACATAAAAACATAAAATTTACACAAGTTGAGAGGGAGATCATTGATACCGACATTTTTCAAAGACTTCGGAGAATTCGTCAATTGGCTGGCGCACATCTTGTTTATCCAGGGGCACTTCATTCCAGATTTGAGCATTCTTTAGGCTCAATGTTTTTGGCTGGGATGGCAGGTCAAACATTATTTGATAAAGGTTACTTTACAGATATCGATTTAATTCAGCAGCTTAGATTAGCCGTCCTTTTGCACGATGTTGGACACGGTCCATATTCTCACTTATTTGAGGAAATTCTGAAAGATTCTAAAAATAGATCTCACGAAAACCTAGGCGAGAGAATAATCCTAGAAACCAAAATTTCTGATATTGTTAAACAGAATGGGTACAATCCTGCTACTATATCTTCTTTGAGTTTTGGAAAACATAAGTTGGGCTTCTTAAATGAAGTTATTTCTGGCGGATTATCCGTAGATTTGATGGATTACCTGCCGCGTGACAGTTATTTTTCAGGAACTGAATATGGAAAAGTAGATTATTTTAGAATTATTAATTCTCTGGAAGTTTCTTCTTCAAAAATATTGGGGATAAATAAATCCGCATTATATTCGTACGAGTCGATGCTAATCTCACGATATAAGATGTTCAAGTCAGTATATTTTCACAAAACAGTTAGGTCAGGCGAAGTTATGATATTATTGCATTCGATGAAACATCTCAATCAGTCACTACACCTGACAGATTTTGATTCCCTTGAGGATTTCTTTAAATTACATGACGAACAGGTCCTTGAATTGTTATGCAATTTTCGACCGTCAAAGTCAAAACCTATGGATTCTTTTGCCGTAAAACTTGCAAGAGACTACAAAAACCGAAATTTACTCAAATGCATTTATGAATACTTTTCGTTGTCTAACCAGAGATATGAAAACGAGCGCGACAATAAACAATCCAGACGTCTTATTAGTAGGACTATTGATTTTGAAAAACAAATAGCCTTAATGAAAAGTATTATTGGCCGAAACCAAGAGTTTGGAGAACCAGTTTTTTTAGATATTTCACGTGCTCCCTCCATACCTTTAGCACCGAAAAAAGAAGAGGTTACATCCATCATGATAATTAGCGAGAAAACAGAATACGAAAAGTCTTTTGATCAGTTACCATTGATTAATGTCATCACTGGATATCTTGATATGATGAGAGTATATACCACCACAGAAAAAAGAAAATTCTTTGAATCTATGCTGAAAGATAGTGCAAACCAAAAATTCTAACGATTTTTATAATCATGTACCAAATGGAATTCTATGACTAGACCAAGGATAGTGATAAAATTGAGCGGGAGTTTGTTTAATTTTGACACAAACTTTGCTTTATTAAGTAACTATATCCAGTTGATAAAGAAAATAAGCAATGTTTATCAACCGGTAATAATTACTGGTGGAGGAAAAATAGCTAGATTTTATATTAATCTATCGCGAAGCTTGGGAATGGATGAATCAGGACTGGATCTGATTGGAATTCAGGTTTCGCATCTAAATGCAAGACTTTTGATTTCAGGTCTAGGAGAAAATTGTTATCCTCTTCCACCAAGAAATTTAGAAGAAATCTCGGTGGCTCTCTTATCAGGTTTGGTGATAGTAACAGGGGGGATATATCCTGGTCAGAGCACCAACGCAACATCTGCTCTGATAGCCGAACGTATCGGCGCAACAAAATTTTACAACGCTACAGACGTTGATGGAATATATGATTCTGATCCTAGGACAAACCCAGACGCCAATAAGTACGACAAGATAAATGTCAGGGACTGTGTGAACATTTTAAAATCAGAAAAGTCTATGGCCGGTACATACGACTTGATGGATCTGATAAGCTTGAAAGTTATAGAAAGATCAAACTTACCTACTGTAGTATTCAAGTCAACTGTAGACAATATTGAAAAATTGGTACTTGAAAATGTCAATATGGGCACAGAAATTACTATATAGTCTTTATTTCTCCCTCAAATACTTTCATACCGTCTGATAAAATCTTTTCAAATATTTTTTCACCTTCAATGATACTCATGGGTTTGGTTTGTGCCTTGGCATATCCTTCTTCGTCTGTAAGATATATGATTATGTTGTTTTCGTATATTGCCTTACTAACAAATAGGCCTTCTCCAACCGGTAGAAAACTGTCATCTTTTGTGCTTTTTTTTATTGTATAAGTTAACATTGCAAATCCTGCGTAATCAAACAATTTCATTTGGGCCGCTCGTGAACGTTGCTGTCCAATAAATGCCGCTTCATTGTACCTCATAGTATGATTTGTTTTACTAATCACCAACAATATTTACATTTTGGGAAGAATCTATGCCTGTAGATTCTTAAAGCAAAATACTCTAGGCAAAATTTCAAATATGTGTTTATTAGTGGGGATTGCAAATTAATTTTTATGGCATTCATAAACGGAATGGAATGGATAATAATAATTTTAGTTATCGTTGTCATATTTTTTGGTGCCAAAAAATTCCAGAATTAGCTAGATCAATGGGAGAGCAACCAGTGAGTTTCAGAAGGCTAGAATAGAGGCGAAAAAGTCTCTTGCAAATGAATCATCTAATCAAGAAAAAGCCCAACAAACTATCGACAGGGAAAACTGGAATCAATAGCAGAGACATTGGGTGTCGATTATTCAAATAAAAATGATCAAGACTTGAAAACGCCATTGATGAAGAGTTAAAAAACAGGGTGACCAAAATAAATTAAGAACATATAACTAAAATATGAAAAAAGTTCACTATTTCATCCCGGAATGAGAATCTAGAAAATGGGTGTAGAAAATCTGATTGATAGATATGATATGGACAATATTACTTTAGGTGTCATTGGGAGCCACTCTGCTTTGGAGATAATGGATGGTGCCAAAGATGAGGGGTTTAAGACCATATGCATATGTCAAAAAGGTAGGGAATTGCCCTATCAAAAGTTTAGTCGTCTAGCTGATGAAATATTAATTTTAGATAATTTTTCAGACATCATGCACACAGAAAATCAAAATAAATTACTTGAATTGAACACTATCTTAATTCCACACAGATCCTTCGTAGTATATTTAGGAATTGATAATATTGAAAAATCTCTCAAAATCCCTGTTTTTGGAAACAGGTATATTCTTAAAGCTGAGGAAAGAAATTTACCGAATAATCAGTATGATCTTCTAAGAAAAGCTCAGATTTCTATGCCAAAAATATATTCAACTCCAGAAGTAATTGAAGGTCCTTCTATTGTGAAGATTCAAGAAGCTAAAAGAAAACTTGAGAGAGCTTTTTTTATTGTAACGTCTTACGATGACTATAAAATAAAGTCTGCAAAGAGAATCAAAGCAGGTTTAATAAATGAGTCAGACTTGAAGAATAATTCTACAATAGAACAATACCTTATAGGGACTTATTTCAATTTTAATTACTTTTATTCACCACTTGATAAAGACGTTGAGTTTTTGGGTATTGAACGAAGATTACAGAGTAATATACATGACTTTACTACCTCAATACCTGCTGTGAATCAACTTGAAATGTCAATTGACTTGCAGAATATAGAAGTCGGCCATACACCTGCAAGTATTAGAGAATCTCTTTTGGATAAAGTATTCAAAATGGGGGAAAAATTTGTGCAATGTGCGTTGAGGGAATATCCACCTGGTATAGTCGGCCCTTTCTCACTACAGAGTGTTGTTACTGTAGACTTAGACATTATCGTTTACGATGTTTCCCTTAGAGTCCCAGGAAATCCGATACTTGCAACTACGTCACCATATACTAAATATAAATATGGAGAAACTTTCGGTGTTGGCAGGAGAATAGCAAAAGAAATCAGACATGGACTTGATAACCCAGACGATATAAAGAAATTAATTACTTAGTTTATTTTTACAGTAACATTTTTTTTCCAAGGTTATTTTGCCTAAGGCTGATAAAGAATTTGCACAAGGTGTATTCACTATAAATAGATCAAGAATGACTGATCTAGGTCCAAAAAATGTCAACAAGAACCACATCGGAGCTCGGGTAAATGAATTCATCTGTGAAAGATGATTATTATTCATTTAAGTCGTTAAGTTTTTCTAATAGACTTTTTTTTAACATTTCCTCGAGATCTTGTCGATTTTCAAGGATGGTTCCTCCGCCTTGTCCAAAATTTGGTGTTCCTCCACCTGACCCCCCAAGCATCTTTGATATGTGATTTGCTAGCACATTAGCCTTCATAATTTTTAGCGCGTTTTTTCCGCAAAAGACAATAACCTTTGCGGATTTGCTTTCCACGATTACTATTGATATGTATACAAGATCTGGATTTCTCTCTACTGAATTTTGACCAACCAAAAGATGGAATTGGTCATCAAATTCTTCGTCTATCTTAAAATAACAATTCAGAAATCTGTTTGCATTTGATTCTGATTTGAGAACAATGGAGTCCTTTATGGTTTGTTCTACAGTCGCAATTGAAATGCTTCTTAAGAGGCTTTTAATTTTCTTCTTAGATTTATCTAAATCATCCATATTCTTTGAAAATGTTTCTAAAACTTTCTCGCGGTTTGTTCCAAGTTTATTAACAATATATTGTATCTGGTCGTCTTGGTCTTGAACACGATTTAGTGCATTCGCGCCGGCAACAAATTCTATTCTGACAACCCCATCCTGTATTCTCTCTGTCTTTATTATTTTTATAAGACCTAATTCGCCTGTGTTGAAGACATGAGTTCCTCCACATGCTTCAATATCTAGTCCCCCAATGTTAACGATCCTTACATCGTTTGATGGCACAACACCTCCTTGATATATTCTAAAGCTGTAATTTTGTTCTGCTACCCCTCTGGGGTAAAAATTAATCAGAACTGGCAAATTACTTCTAATTATATCATTTGCTTTCCTTTCTATTTCTTGCATTTCAACCCTAGATAAAGCGGAATGATGTGTAATGTCCAATCTTGCATACGTTTCGTCTTTGTATGCCGAGTTTTGCCATACCCATGAGCCCAATACACTTTTCGATGCATGGTTGATTATGTGAGTAGCGGTATGGTTTTTAGTTATGGATAACCTCCTATCCTTCTCAACCACACAATTAACGACATCTCCTTCCTTTTGTTCAAATGTCCCAATCACATGGTGAAGAACTTTATCTTTAATTTTTGTCACGTCATCTACTTTGTGAGCACCAATATAACCAAAATCAGGCTCCTGCCCTCCACCCCTTGGATAAAAGCCTGTCTTATCTAAAATGACTAGATTTTTATTAATTATTCTTAATATCTTTGCATCAAAAGAAAAAAATACTAGGGTCGTCGTAATACAATAATTTTCGTTCCTGTGAATCATCAAGGTCAACATTATCATCCAAATTGAATTCCATTTTTATCCCTTTTTTCCGACCTGCTAGTTGAATGTAACTCTGAAAGTCTAGTGTAAAAGTTTGCCGGAACCGATTCAAAGTGCATTTTCAACCAGATAATCAAATGTGACCCATCAGATTCATATAGCCGGATCAAATCATCCAAACTCAACATAGTCTTGCCTTTTTTAATCTTAGTTGAAATTGCAACAATCCTTTCTTGTGTTTCAAGAAATCTCTTGCTCTCGATTTCCAAGACTTCGTGAATATCATTTCTATAGTCCATTAATTCCGGGTATAGGGGTTGGAGTTGGTCCAAATGCATATCAACAATGTCTCCAACTTTTAGACCTAAGCCGAGTTGTTTTAGAAGCGAGAGTGTCCTTCTCAAAATGACCCTTAGGTTGTATCCGCCGCCAACGTTTGAGGGCAGCGAGCCGTCGCTTATAGCAAAAACCAGGGTTCTAGTGTGATCGATAATGGTATACAATGATTCGTAAGGAACTACAATCTTCTGCAATTTTTCAAAATCTATGCTTAATTCTTGAGCCAGCTGTTTCTTTACTTGCAAAACATCTGAGGTAGATTCCAACTTTGCTGAAATTCTGCTAAAGTAATCTGAAAGGATTTTGGACTGAAAATTAAAGTTTCCATTCGAGGAAAAAGGATTGTCTATTCCGGAAGTATCGTAAATCCTTTTTAGTATCGGCTCAAAAGTACAATCGTAGCTCGTTGGAGTTCCGTTTGTTATCCACGAAAGTCTCTCTAAACCTGCACCCATATCAATTATTTTGTTTTTAAGAACCCTATGATTTTTTTCGTTACCCTCAAATTCCGTGAAAACTGCATTTCCTAATTCCAACCCTCTCACAAAGTATTCAAGGGAGCTGCCAAATGCTCCAGCTCCTATCCATACATCCTCTACGAAGGTTATTTCGGCTGGAGGAATCCCAAAAATATCTACCAATAATCCGAAGTCCAGCTCTATGCACCTGTCCTTCCAGTACCCTCCCTTAGAATCTGCGTCGCACGTTTGCCCCACCATGCAAAAAGAGGTGTAGTGCCTCCCAGTTACCCCTACATTCTCAATGTCGTTAAACCTCAAACACATTTGAGGGACTACCAATGGATTTCCCGGCAATTCAAACATTACTTTGTTATCGGCTACCCTTTGAAAATCTACGATTGACGCGATAGTGTAGTAAAGGTCATCTCTCCATCTGCATACCACTGGATACCTGTTAACTATAGTGTGACCATTTTCCTTGAAGTAATCCCTTATCTTCTCCCACGTTTGAGTATAGCTGAATCTTCTAGACGTCGGTGGATTTCCAATAAAAGTATAGTTTTCATGATCCGGACATATCGATCTTTGAGGGATAGCCCAAAAGAACCTACTACAAATAGAACAGCTTTGTCGAATAAAGCCTAATTTTTCAAAAAGTGATACTTTATAATATTTTTCATAATCTGAGGAGAAAAGTGAAAGAAGCTCGGATTTATTCAAATTAAAAATAATTTAAGTCTTGAGAATATTAATGCTTTTAAATCAATCCGAATTAGTAAGCAAAGATTTCCCTTATGAAGAAATTGCCTCGTTAATGAATTTAACGTATGTATCTTTTGGGGCGGCACCGATTGTTCTTTTAATCTCTTTTCCATTTTTGAAAATCAACAATGATGGAATGGACTGGATACCGTATTTCATTGCGATTTCTTGGTTTTCATCCACGTTGAGTTTAACCACTTTTATTTTGTCCGAATAGGATTGTGCAATTTGTTCAACAACTGGGCCAACCATACGGCATGGACCACACCATTCTGCCCAAAAATCTACAAAAACTGGTTTATCAGCTTTTAAGACCTCTGAATCCCAATTTCCGGTTGTTACATGAGTGACATTGTCGTTTCCCATTAATATTAATTATCTCTGACCGTATTTGAATATTTGTTTAAAAATAATTAGAGGAAGGGATGAAATTGACGAATAACTAACATAATAAATCTATCACTAATGGTATTGAAATTATTAGAAATTTAGAATTTTATGAGATAATAACTCATTTATCATAATAAATCTACAAAAAAGTATTAAAAATACCTGTATAGGAATGACAAATTTTTGTTCAAATGATCCATTAACCATCAAAATCAGCACCTATTGAATATCGTCCAAAATGGATACTTCAAGAATGAATCTAATCATAGGAACCTTCCAATCAAAATCTGTTTATATTGAACTCCGATTTAGCATTGGGCCTTACTCCCGCCTTAGATATTAACCGCTTCAATTTAGAATTTGTCAGATCATATTTTTTGAAAATCCTCTATCATACAAAAAAATATAGGTCATATCTTGAAGGGTTTTTCCATAATTTCCACGAATTGCCAGGATCCAGCCTGACTAAATTTGCTCCTTGAACACCCCATTCTCAGTAAGCCAGACATTTTTAAGATTGTTTACCCAAATGTTTAATCAAAGTACTATCAAAGACATACACCACCTTTCGGGTGAAAAAGATATATTCTTATAAAAATTTGCAAATATTGTATGATTGCTCTTTAGATCTTTTAATTAAATCAACATATTTTCACCAATTCTTCTTCACAAGAATTCAATATTTCCAAATCTAATTTCAGTTGACGAAAAGCATATTTCCATGGTCTCGTTTAAAGATATCCACCCAATAACTGTAACAACATTATTAATTACTGAATCTGAAATTTGAAAAGAGTAGAGTCCTTCGCCAGTCCCCCAATTCATTTTCAATGATTTTGTCTTCCAATATGATACAATATTTGCAAATTTTTATACATATCTTTTTCACCCGAAAGGTGGTATGTCTTTACAGTATTTTGATTAAACATTTGGGGTAAACAATCTTAAAAATGTCTTGGCTTTCTGGAGAATGGGGTGTTCAAGGAGCAACTTAGTCAGGCTGATCCTGGCAATTCGTGGAAATTATGGAAAAACCTTCAAGATATGACCTATATTTTTTTGTATGATAGAGGATTTAAAAAATATGATCTGACAAATTCTAAATTGAAGCGGTTAATATCTAAGGCGGGAGTGGGGCCCAATGCTAAATTGGAGTTCAATATAAACAGATTTTGATTGAAGCGTTCCTATGTATTTTCAGATTCATTCTTGAAGTATCCATTTTGGACGATATTCAATAGGTGCTGATTTTGATGGTTAATGGATCATTTGAACAAAAATTTGTCATTCCTATAAGTTGCGTTTTTAATACTTTTTTGTAGATTTATTATGATAAATGAGTTATTATCTTGCTAAATTTAAATTTCTAATAATTTCAATACCATTAGTGATAGATTTATTATGTTAGTTATTGTCAATTTCTATCCCTTCCTAATTATTTTTAAACAAATATTCAAATATTTAACAGAGATAATTAATATTAATGGGAAACGACAATGTCACTCATGTAACAACCGGAAATTGGGATTCAGAGGTCTTAAATATTAAACCAGTTTTTGTAGATTTTTAAGCAGAATGGTGGTCCATGCCGTATGAAGCTGGCCCAGTTGTTGAACAATTGCAATAATCCTATTCGGACAAATAAAAGTGGTTAAACTCAACGTGGATATCAAGAAATCGCAATGAAATGGTATCCAGTCCATTCCATCATTGTTGATTTTCAAAATGGAAAAGAGATTAAAAGAACAATTGTGCAACATATTGAATTCATTAACGAGGCAATTTTCATAAAATCTTTGCTTACTAATTCGATTGATTTAAAGCACATTAATATTCTCAAGACTAAATTATTTTTAATTTGAATAAATCCGGAGCTTTCTTTCTACTTTTCTCCTCAGATTATGAAAAATATTATAAAGTATCACTTTTTGAAAATTTAGCTTTATTCGACAAAGCCAATTTATTTGTAGTAGGTTCTTTTTGGGCTATCCCTCAAAGACGATATGTCCGATTCATGAAAACTATACTTTATTGAAATCCAATCGACGTCTAGAAGATTCATTTATACTTAAACGGGAGAAGATATGATTACTCAGAAAATGGTCGCCACCATAGTTACCAGGTATCCAGTGGTATGCAGATGGAGAGATGACTCCTACTACACTATCGCGTCAATCGTAGATTTTCAAAGGGTAGCCGATAAATAAAGTAAGGTTTGAATTGCCGGGAAATCCATTGTAACCTCAAATGTGTTTGAGGTTTAACGACATTGAGAATGTAGGGTAACTGGGAGGCACTACACCTCTTTGCATGGTGGGGCAAACGTGCGACGCAGATTCTATGAGTACTGAAGGCATAGAGCTGACTTCGGATTATTGTAGATATTTTGATTCTCCAGCCGAAATAACCTCGTAGAGGATGGGATAGGATTTCGGAGCATTTGGCAAGCTCCTCGAATACTCTTTGTGAGAGGGTTGGAATTAGGAAATGCAGTTTCTCACGGAATTTGAGGGTAACGAAAAATCATGGTTCTTAAAAACAAAATAATTGATAAGGTGCAGGTTTAGAGTACTTTCGTGATACAAACGAACTCCAACGAGCCACGATGTATTTCCTTGAGCCGATACTAAAAAGGACACATATTCTCCGAATAGACAATCCTTTTTCTCGAATGGAAACTTTAATTTTCAGTCCAAAAACTTTCAGATTACTTTAGCAGAATTTCAGCAAAGCTGGAATCTACCTCAGATGTTTTGGTAAAGAAACAGCTGGCTCTAAGAATTAAGCATAGATTTTGAAAATTGCAGAAGATTGTAGTTCCTTACGAATCATTGTATACCATTATCGATCACACTAGAACCCTGGTTTTTGCTATAAGCGACGGCTCGCTGCCTCAAACGCTAGCGGATACAAATTGGGTGGCTACTTTGAGAAGGACACTCTCGCTTCTAAAACACCGGCTTAGGTCTAAAAGTTGGAGACATTGTTGATATGCATTTGGACCAACTCCAACCCTATACCTTGAATTAATGGACTATAGAAATGATATTCACGAAGTCTTGGAAATCGAGAGCAAGAGATTTCTTGAAACACAAGAAAGGATTGTTGCAATTTCAACTAAGATTAAAAAAGGCAAGACTATGTTGAGCTTGATGATTTGATCGGCTAGCTGAACTCGAAAGTCTATGTAAAAGCTTGCCGGAACCGATTCAAGAAGTGCATTTTCAACCAGATAATCGGTGCCATCAGATTCATATAGCCGGATCAAATCATCCAAACTCAACATAGTCTTTGCCTTTAATCTTAGTTGAAATTGCAACAACTTTTCTGTGTTCTCAAGAAATCTCTTGCTCGGGATTTCAAGACTTTGTGAATATCATTTCTATAGTCCATTAATTCCGGTATAGTTGGAGTTATCCAAACGTATATATCAACAATGTCTCCAACTTTTAGACCTAAGCCGAGTTGTTTTAGAAGTGAGATGTCTTTCAAAATGACCTAGGTTGTATCCGCCGCCAACGTTTGAGGGCAGCGAGCCGTCGTTATAGCAAAAACCAGGGTTCTAGTGATCGATAATGGTATACAATGATCAGGCGCGGAACTACAATCTTCTGCAATTTTTCAAATCTGTGTTAATTCTTGAGCCAGCTGTTTCTTTACTTGCAAAACATCTGAGGTAGATTCCAACTTGCTGAAATTCTGCTAAAGTAATCTGAAGGATTTTGGACTGGAAATTAAAGTTTATTCGAGGAAAAAGGATTGTCTATTCCGAAGTATCGTAAATCCTTTTTAGTATCGGCTCAAAGCATAATCGTAGCTCGTTGGAGTTCCGTTTATTATCCACGAAAGTCTTCTAAACCTGCACCCATATCAATTATTTTGTTTTTAAGAACCCTATGATTTTTCGTTACCCTCAAATTCCGTGAAAACTGTGATTTCCTTTAATCAACCTTCTCACAAAGTATTCAAGGGAGTTGCCAAATGCTCCAGCTCCTATCCATACATCTCTTACGAAGGTTATTTCCGGCTGGAGGAATCCCAAAAATATCTACCAATAATCCGAAGTCCAGTTTCATGCAATCTTTATCTTCCATTCTCCCTAGAATCTGCGTCGTTTGCCCCACATGCAAAAAGAGGTGTAGTGCCCCCAGCTACCCCTACATTCTCAATGTCGTTAAACCTCAAACACATTTGAGGGACCACCAATGGATTTCTCCCCCCGGCAATTCAAACATTACTTTGTTATCGGCTACCCTTGAAAATCTACGATTGACGCGATAGTGTAGTAAAGGTCATCTCTCCATCTGCATACCACTTCGGATACCTGTTAACTATAGTGTGACATTTTCCTTGAAGTAACCCCTATCTTCTCCCACGTTTGAGTATAGCTGAATCTTCTAGACGTCGGATTTCAACAGCATAGTTTTCATGATCCGGACATATCGATCTTGAGGATAGCCCAAAAGAACCTACTACAAATAGAACAGCTTTGTCGAATAAAGCTCTAATTCTTCGTGTAAAAAGTGATACTTTATAATATTTTTCATAATCTGAGGAGAAAAAGTGAAAGAAGCTCGGATTTATTCAAATTAAAAATAATTTAAGTCTTGAGAATATTAATGCTTTCTTAAATCAATCCGAATTAGTAAGCAAAGATTTCCTTTTATGAAGAAATTGTCTTCGTTAATGAATTTAACGTATGTATCTTTTGGGGCGGCACCGATTGTTCTTTTAATCTCTTTTCCATTTTTGAAAATCAACAATGATGGAATGGACTGGATACCGTATTTCATTGCGATTTCTTTGGTTTTCATCCACGTTGAGTTTAACCACTTTTTATTTTGTCCGAATAGGATTGCAGTAATTTGTTCAACAACTGGGCTAACCATACGGCATGACCACACCATTCTGCTCCAAAAATCTAAGAAAAACTGGTTTATCAGCTTTAAGACCTCTGAATCCCAATTTCCGCTGAACAGCATGAGTGACATTGTCGTTTCCCATTAATATTAATTATCTCTGAATGCATTTAACATTTGTTTAAAAAATAATTAGAGAAGGGATGAAATTGACGAATAACTAACATAATAAATCTTTATCACTAATGGTATTGAAACATAGAAATTTAGAATTTTTAAATAAGTATTAAAATACCATAGAATACTTATTCTAAATTCTATTAGGGAATATTTAAATGACAACTATTTTGTTGGGCCTTAAGATATTAACCGCTTCAATTTAGAATTTGGTTGTTAATAAAATCTCCTAAAAAATGATATCTGCCACCGAATTGCCACAGCCCGAAAATTTGTGATTATTGACTGCATTATTTCCAATCTTTTCGGTGATTATGATAGGAAGCGTTCTTAGGATTCAGTAATTAATAATGTTGTTGCAAAGCCCACAACTGTTATATAAAGAGCAGTTGACCATGGCTTTTGAAAACGTGTTTGAAATTAAGATACTCCTATATTTAGGCTGAACCTTCTTTACAAAATGTTTTTAAAATAAGACTATTCTTAAATTCTATTAGGGAATATTTAAATGACAACTTTATCTGAAGCAATGTCATTATGATGATGTAGAAAAAGCGTATGTAAATAGACTATATTTATCTGATAGTTGATGTAGAAAAGCTGATGGATTATCTTGATAATTTAATCCGGTATATTATTCAAAGTGTTAATGATAAGAATCAAATTGAACTCGAAAGTTTGGGAATTGAACTTCCCAATGTAAGTAGGCCATTCAGTCGTATTACCTATTCTACTCTAGTAGAAAATTTACAAAATAGCCACAAGTATATTCGGTGGGGAGATGATATTTCACCAAAACTGCTAAAAGATCTATTTGGTGATGAATTTTACTTTATTACTGACTGGCCTTCTTCTACAAAGCCATTCTACGTGAAATCGAAGAAAATGGACCCAAATACTGAGTTGAATAATGGAGATGATCCTCGTTTGCTAAGCGAATCCTTTGACTTAATGTATGGAAGCCTTGAGCTGTCATCGGGTAGTACGCGTATCAATAATAAGATCGATCTAATGGATAATATGAAGAAAAAGGGCCTGAGTCATAAGGCATTTGATTATCATCTTAGGGTTTTTGACTATGGGGTTCCTCCACACGCTGGTTTTGGACTAGGGTTAGAAAGACTATTGATGGCCATGCTAAAACTAGATAACATTAGAGACGCAACCTTTTATCCTAGAGACATCGATAGGTTGACCCCATAAGATAAATATAATGTACGGTTAGATCCCCATAGCTGACCATGGCAAAAGGTATTGATATTAAAAAATTATGTGAATTAGCTAAATTAGAGATACCTGAGCAAAATATGACAGAAATCTCTAGAAAGGTGGAAGAAGTACTTTTAATGTTTGACAAGTTAGATGATTTCACAACTGGGGATTCTAAAGCTTCGAGTATCGATGATCTAAAATTGGAAATGGCTTTAGAAAACTTGCGAGATGATAAGTCGAGGCTGGATTTGAATTCATCAGATGGCCCGTGGAATATATTCAACGCGTGAAAGGAACATTTCAAACTAAATTCAAATTAAAGAACACTAAAGATGGTTTTATTCTTGGGCCAAGGATTTGATCTTGAAGCGACTTTATGAACTGCCTGCTTTCGTAGTTTCTCGAAAGATTAAGGAACAAGAGGTAACTGCTGAAGAATATATATCTATTATTATTGAAAGGATAAAAAACGTAGATTTTAGAATAAACTCCTTTATTAGTCACAATTTTGAAAATGCCATCACAAAATCAAGAGCAATTGACAAAAAAATTAAAGAGGGCACTAATACCGGTTTGTTAGCAGGCATACCAGTCGGAATCAAGGACAATATTAGTGTCCAGGGCCTAAAGAATACATGCGCTTCTCGCATGCTGGCAGAATACACCTCTCCATATAACGCTACGGTTGTGAGTAAAATTGAAGAACAAGATGGCATAGTTATCGGCAAATTGAACATGGATGAGTTCGGGATGGGAACTACATCGGAGTACTCTGCTTTTGGTCCAGTTCGAAATCCTTGGAATCCTGAATACGTAGCGGGGGGCTCGTCAGGAGGAAGCGCGGCCGCTGTTGCCTCGTTGCAAATACCATTATCTCTTGGTTCAGATACTGGTGGATCTATCAGATGCCCATCTAGTTTTTGTTCAGTTATTGGCATCAAACCTACATATGGAAGTGTAAGTAGAAACGGATTGATTTCCTATTCTAATTCATTGGAGCAAATTGGTCCACTTGCAAGAACTATTTATGATCTAGTTCCTCTTCTAAACTCTATTTCTGGATTTGATCCAAAAGACAATACAACAATCAACAAAAAAAGTGAGTATCAAACAAATAATGTTGACAATATTCTGAAAAAAAGGTATAAAATTGGGGTACTTGAGGAATTAATTGATAATTCCGAATCCGAAGTAGCAAAAAATAATAGAAAAAAGGTTAAAGAGTTAGAAAATTACGGTTGCGAAATAGAGGATACCCGAATATCTCTATCGCATTACGCCTTGGCCTCATATTATGTTATTGCTACAGCTGAAGCAAGTAGTAATTTATCAAGATATGATAACTTACGATATGGTTATGAAGGTAGTCCGGAAGGCTATGAGTGGACTAGTTATTTTGCTGAATCCAGATCTAGGTTTGGTGATGAGGTAAAACTTCGAATTCTTTTAGGCTCATATGTGTTATCAGCAGGCTATTTTGGAAAATATTATGCAAAAGCACAAAAGGTAAGATCAAAGATAAAGAAAGAGTTCGATAATTTATTTAATAAATATGATATTTTGCTCCTTCCGACGATGCCTGCCTTGCCACCTAAAATCGGGGAAAAGAGTTCACAACCGATTGAGCACTATAATTTAGACGTTTATACAATCTTGGCTAACCTAGCAGGTATCCCGGCAATATCGATACCTGGTGGCCTATCTGAGAAGGGATTTCCTATAGGGGTACAAATTTTAGCAGATGGTTTTAACGAGCAAAAATTGATAGATGCGGCTGTTTTGCTTGAAAATGTCGAAGGCTTTGAGACATGGATTCCGAAGATATGATCTTAAACGACAGGAATAAAGCTGGCCTAGAATTGAAAATTGGGTTAGAAATACACTGTCAGCTGACCTTTCTTCATACGAAGCTTTTTTGTGGATGTCTCTCAAATTACCGAAACTCATCTCCGAATGACAATACTTGCCCTATTTGTTTGGGATTGCCTGGTACGCTGCCTTTACTAAACAAAAGGGCTGTCGAATTTGCGTCAATGATATGTTTGGCATTTAATTGTAAAATTCCTGAAAAGATTTCGTTTTATAGAAAAAATTATTTCTATCCTGACTTGCCAAAAAATTATCAGACAACGCAATACAATTCATATGAATTAAGTAGTATTGGTTATGAGGGTTCCATTGAATTTGTGGGAGATTCAAAATCTAAGACTAATGATTCCAAGAATAGCGAAGAGAGAACTAAAATAAGAATTACCCGAGTTCAGTTAGAGGAAGATCCAGGAAAAATAACTTACGAAGAAGACAAATCCGCTGCAAATAATTACTCACTTATTGACTATAATCGGGCTGGTGTTTCTTTGGTTGAAATAGTAACCGAACCAGACTTCTCTAGCCCAATTGCTGTTAGGATCTTCCTAAATGAAATAGTTAACTTGTTTGAATATCTTGGAGTTACCGATCCGAGTTTGGAAGGCTCAGTAAGATGTGATGTCAATGTTTCTGTCGGAGGCGGAAAGAAAGTTGAAATCAAGAATATAAGTTCATTTAAAGAGGTTGAGAAATCCATCTATTATGAAATCACTAGACAAAAAACTTTGATTATGCACAACATAGATGTCAAACCCGAAACTAGACATTGGGATGAGAAAAGGAAGGTAACTGTAGCTGCAAGATCAAAAGAAGAGGAGGAGGAATACCGATATTTTCCAGAGCCCGATATCCCTAGAATTATTTTGGGCAGCAAGTTCGTTTCCAGAGTAAGAACCAGTATGCCTGAATTACCAATTGAGAGGATGAAGAGATATATTGAAGTTTACAAGATAACCGAACATACCGCAAAGATTTTAGTTAATGATAAAAGAATAAGTGATTTTTTTGAAGAATCATTAGGATACCACAAATCTCCGATTGAAATATCAAATTGGATAGTGAATGAGCTGCTTACAAAAATTAATGAGAAGGATAGACAAGGTTTAACCGACCATAACACAAAGGGTCTTGATATTCTGACTGTATCCCCAAAACAGGTAGCTGAAATGGCAGAATTAGTTGAGATAAAATCGTTAAACAGGACTACAGCTAGAGAGATATTTGATAAAAGCATCGAAACAGGCACTAGCCCGTTGAAATTAATAGAGACTTTAGAAATTGAAAACATTTCTGATGAGAAATCCATTGTAAAGGTAATTCATGAAATATTGTCTTCTCAGCCACAACTGATTGAACAGTCAAAAAATAACCCAAACACCATTAATTACATTTTAGGGCTGATTATGAAAGAGACAAAGGGTAGAGTTAATCCTCAGATTGCGTTGAGATTGATAAAGGAATCTTTAGAAGATATATGAAGTTAATTCAGTGTCATATTCTTGTAACAGAATATTATGTTATGAATGAGGCTAAAATTGACTAAATTCAAGGCAATCTTTCTTTAATGTCTTATGGAGGATAGGTATATTCTGATTATTATATTTAAATACAAAGAGATTGATGCCAATTGCTTGGATGCTATTGCATCAGAGGCTTTGATAAGAGTGTAAATATTAGATAAAAATGTTATTCCTGTTGACCCAATCAAAGCCGCTCATGTATCTAATTCAAAGTTTTTTCTTTGTAGATTAGACCATAAATAAATACTTGGAATTATATTAGGATAGGTAATACATGTCCATTTCAAACGATTTAGATGAGGTATCTACATTTATTGTTTGTCCTGGTTGCAAGACTAGGTCCCCTAAGGATTGGATAGTGAAACATCTGGAGTCTAAAACAAGACCTCGGGTAAGAAGATCTCAGGTCTATTTTAGATGCGTAATTTGTAACCAGACCACGAAAATATTTGATAAGAAATTAATAAAATTCATAGATAACGAAGTCATGAAAAATGATGAGTACTAGTTCATTTAGATTTGACAATCTTGAGAAAATTGTAGATTGAAACAATAAACCGAGCATGGACTAATTATCTCTGCAAAGGATGTAAGGGTATAGTACATATACTATCGTTTAGGTATAACCCTTTGCCAAGTGGATCAATACTGGATACCAAAAATGAATTTTCCCTTTTGAGATTACCGGGCTAATCTTGGAAATCATATCCTCCTTAGAATTGTACGATAGGTGAAGCTTTGATTCAATATCGTATTTTCCTAATAAAATCGCAATTCAATTGAAATGACACCTATCAAAGGTTTCCTTGATTTGGTAGATAAAACTACAGTTGTGAACTTACCACATTAGTAATTTTATCAAGATCATATTGTCCCTCTTAAATAAGCACTATCATAAATATCCGTCCAAAAAGAGTTGTAAAATTTTACCTCCCATGGTTTGCTTTACTTGACGCTTCCTAACTCCTCTAAATACCTCATTACAATAGGTAAAAAAGATCCTATATCTGTAACTACACCTATAGCTTGAGTCGTTCCTCTATCTAGTAATTTTGTTACCACAGATTGGTTGATGTCTACTGCTATAACTTTTACAGAGGCAGGCAACATGTTCCCAACCGCGATTGAATGGAGCATCGTTGAGAGCATGATAACCAAATTAGCTTTTTTCAACAATAACTTATACTCTTTTTGGGCCTCAACTACGTCAGTAATGACATCCGGAATGGGGCCATCATCCCTAATTGATCCGCACAAAACAAACGGAACTTTGTTACTAATACATTCATACATAATTCCACTTTTTAGGATATTGTTCTGTACCATTGATTTTATAGATCCTGCTTTGAATACTTCATTTACTATGGACATATGATTGCGATGCCCACGCACAGCAAGTGTCCCGTCATCTACATGCATTCCTAAAGATGTTCCAAGAAGCGCGTTCTCAATATCATGTACTGCCAAGGCGTTACCAGCTAAAATTCCATCTACAAAACCTAATCTTATGAGTCTTGCTAATAAATCTGATGCTCCGGAATGGACTACGACAGGTCCCGCCACGACAACTATCTTCCCATGGTTTTTCTTGGTGCGATGAAGATCAAGAGCCACCTTTTTTGCAATTTGTTGAGTAGGTCGCTCGCTGGAACTTGAACTACTCATAAACTGAAATATATCGACTCCTTCCCTAGGTCTCTCTTGTGGTATAATTCTAATTCCCCTTTCACCTGTAACCACAAAGTCACCCTTCCTTACATCACGATTAGTTTTGCATTCTGCTTTATTGATGTCAGGATTTAAGACGATACATTTATCCATCATCATGTTTCCAACATTTATCCATTCTTTATGGTAAAATAGTTGGGTCGGGTTATTCGTAGTACTATAAAAGTCATCAGGTAGAACCATATCCCTGGGTGAAGGAATACATTTTACCTCGTCTACCGAAACGCTAGTAGCACCCTCTCGGAACAAGTATTCTAATATTTTTGTCAAATGACTTTCGCTATCACCCCTAATCACCAAGCGTGCATAGCTGTAATCTTCCTTCCTTTTTCCTATTTGAAATTCCAATACTGTGAAATCGCCTTTTAAATCCATAATCCTGTCAAAAATCCGGGTAAGTATTGATGAGTCAACCAAATGACCCTTTACTTCTATTTCCTTTTCGAATTTACCCATCTGTATTCATTATTTATGCTTTTTAAAATTCCTTTCCTCAAAAAGGATGTATATTAAACTGGTAACGATACTTTACCAAAATATTCCTCAATGTTTCCAGCTTCTACTAATTTATTTTTTATAGTGTCTTTAGTTTGAGGTGAAAACCAGTTAGCTATCGCCTTTGCTATGCCATTCTTATCACATATTGCGATCAAATATCCTTGTTCCTCTTGAACTATGGCAAAATAGTTCTCCTCCCCGACGGGTTCCCAATTGTTACTGTTATTGTCTTTGAGTGCAAGTGCGGGCAGTGCAGGAGTGCCATCGGATAAAAAGGTTGATAATAATTCCTGTGCATTTTTCACCCTCTTTTCTCCAATTTTTAAGGCAACGAAATATTGCATAATTTAATTACTAAAGTACTCTAATATCTCTTTTATATCTTCTAAATTCCTTGTGTCTTGAATATTTTTTTTGGAGGTTTTGGGTAATCGAGAATTTGGCCGGTGTGAGGAATAAGATAGACCTGATTGGAAAAATGGTCCAACATTTTCTTTAGTGATCTCCTTTCTGTTCCTTAGATAATAGTTTGCTTGTAGCACCATCTCAAGCTTGTCAAG
>JARFXS010000051.1 GCA_029194465.1 Candidatus Nitrosocosmicus sp. | reverse complement strand
TGATTTAAGTTTGGAGGAGATAGATTCCCGCATAAAAACACTCGAAGATGAAAAAATAATTTCAAGATATACAATTTCTATTGACACCAAAAAATTACGACATAGAATAATTAGAGTAGTTTTGGTAACTTTTAGGCCCTCACAGCACTTGGGAAGTCGAGTAGAGGGATTAAAGAAGTACCTTCGTGATGCCCCGTTTGTTTTATTTTCAGGAAAAACAAGGGGTGGATATGACTGGATCACAATTCAAGTATTTTCATCGCCCGAAGTTGCTGACGAGGAGAGCGATATTTATAGAAGCTTGTTTGGAGATATAATCCAAACTTACGAGGTATATGATTTTTCCCCTCTAAAGGAACCTACATTTAATGCCTTTACCTATACAGATAAAGAATATAAAAAATTCTTGAATGAATGGATGCCTCCATTTCTTGGAAGATAATAGTAGGTGATAGATTCAAATAATTATTTCGGGTTATTTTAGATATCTTGTAGGTTTAGTTATTTTTAAGTTTTTAAATCTAATTGTATCATCGATTAACGAGTGAATTTTAAGACGTAAGTCCATCAAAAAGCTTATGATATCTGTACTTTGACTTGGTTCAAAATTTAGCTGAACTTCCTCTATTATACTATCTAGCCTAGCAAGAGTAATTTTTAAAGCAAGGGAAGTTTTCTTTGTTATTTTAAGTGTTTTTATATTCTTAAAATTAATATATTCATTTGCAATTAATTCCAAGTCGTCACCTGAAATACCTTGTTTGGAAAATACATCTTTTACTTCTCTAATTTGTCTAATTGTTAATTCATTTTCTATAATATGATCTGTAAAATGAATAATCTGATTCGGTGAAACAGTAGTTAGTTCCAAGGCTTGACTTACACTCAATTTGTTTAGCATTATTTTCTCTTTGACATCCTGTGGAAGTTTTAAAAGTTGAATCCTGTGTGAAACATACTCCTCACTTTTACCTATTTTTTTAGCCAGTTCAGTAACACCTCCCCAGCCCAAGTCTTGGACATATTTCCTAAAAGCCTCTGCTTCCTCAAGTGCACTCATCGATTTTCTCTGAATGTTTTCCGTTAGTTGAATTTCAAATGCTTGTTTGTCATTCATTTCCCTTATTTTGCACGGGATATGACGCCACCTAAGAGACTTGCATGCATAAAAGCGCCTGTGGCCAGCAACTATTTCAAAGTTATTTTGATAAGGACGTATCAAAATGGGTTGTAGTAATCCATGCTCTTTGATACTCGAAACGAGTGATTCTACTTCTTGATAATCATTAAACTTATCTCTAATTGAAAACTGTGATGGGCGAATCATTTTTATTTCAATATGTTCCACTATGCTGGTATCAAAAGCATGCATAATTTAAATAAATTAATCTAATACTTATATGTTTTTATCTCATCTATTTAAATCTCATATAAAATCTAAATAAAATTGTAAATACCATAATTTAATGATTAATGTTATAAATTATTTATCTACACATGGATGTCACAGGTAATATGTTTAATAATGCGGACTTTTCTCTCTATTAAATTTCAATCCCATTTCCTGAATCAAGTATTTGATTCTGATATTTAGAGAGCAAGGATTAAGGCTCATCAGATCTTAAATCCATCGGCTGTTATTAGACTTTTAATGCGATATGATCTTACTACTACTAAGAACATAAATCTAAAAAATTGCCCTAGTCTATTCAAATATAATTTGATTGATCAAATTATATTCAAATTCATTGTCCAAACGGTGGGGTCATTGGATAGACACCAACCTGATCTGAATATGCTGGCTTTGGATCCTTATCGTCTTTGGTTCCATAGTAACAAATAGATCAGTATACGTTAATGGGTAAACTTGTGTTGATTTATAGCTAAAAGTCCCATCCTCCTTGACCATGCCTACAGTCAAAGGATATTGAGATGCGCCGTAGTTTCCATCATAAAGCCATACTTCAAAAACTTTACCTTCTGGAGGAATGTAGTTCACTACTCCGTCGATATCTAGTGAATGGCCATCTGATTTAATGTCTACCAACCCAAATACATCGAAGCTGACGTCCAACGATTATTCCGGATTGATCAGTGGGTAGAGCATATCCATTTGTTACATAAACTACACAATTAACAATGCTATTGACATAAATATCTTAGCGAAAACATCTACCGACTAATAAATGGTTCAATAAAGATTGAATGTTATTTCAATGACATAAATCATATTAATAGTAACTAAGTTTAGATTCACATTATCTTACAACAAACTATACTCAACACGATATCAAAACAATTAAGGTAATTGCATAATTTGATTTTTTCTTGTGAATTTTATACTATTAAGACATTTATACTTGTTCTTATAAAGTTATTTCAACCTCATTATTTTCTCATTTAAGTCGGAATACAAAAAAAACCAAAGAAATACGTTTTTTATTATTGCCATTTTAACAGTTCCATAATCTTACAACAAACTATACTCAACACGATATCAAAACAATAAGAACCAATTGAAATTTTCTTGTGAATTTTATACCAAAATTAAGACATTTATACTTGTTCTTAATTAGAAATCAGTCGGAATACAAAAAAGCAGGGATCGTTTTTGATTGCCATTTTAACAGTATCCATAATGCTAGGCAATATTGATATGTTATATCAAAATAGAGCAGTAGCACAAGTTGATAATTCTACTATAATTCAAGAATTTAATGGAAAACTTGATCAAATTCAGGCAAAATTTAAAGAGTTCGTAGAACAGAATAAGATCAATACGACGTCACTAACTTTACCCAATAGCAGTAGTATATCCGAGAAACTTACAAAATTAAATTCAACTAAAATACTTGAAGAAGTATCTAATGCATTTAACAATGCCTTAAGCGAAGCAGGGTTACAAATGCAACTGAAGGGATGAAGCAAAAATATGGTGGAGATTTATCCATGCTCGTTCAAAAGTTTGACGAGGTAAGGGAATTCCACAAATTAGTTTACAAAACTCTTTTTTCATAATTTGAGCATAATATTTATTTTATTATGATACAAGTACCATTTGTTTAATGGGTGATAATAATCCTAAAATATAGTGTTAATATAAAGTGGCATCATAATAAACTAATTACTTGTTAATACGCGCTAATAAATTTATGAACTTGTAATTCATCATTTGGACTCTATGTTTGAGAATAGATCTTGATCGAAAATGCTTGATTTCTTTCATATAGATAGGAAAACTGTAAATTGTCCACAAAATATGTCCTTACTAGTAACATTAGAATTATCTTCATACATTGAATTTATGGATCTTTTTCATATATAGTGAGTTTGGTGAAATATTGTTAATGATTCTTTTGGATTTTGATCAAAAGTTTTCATTATTTCATACTTTTACCTTGCTAACAGAATATTATTTCTTGATATGTATTTAGAATAGGAGAACATAATTTGTAAAATCAAAATTCACTAAAAAACAGAATTTTATGATCCTCTTTACGTATTGTTAGCAACAAGCTTAAGCAAGTCATATTGTTTTCATCCTTGTCTTATACGAGATGATATATTTGGGATTAGAATACCAAATAAGTAATCCAAACTTACTGCTAGCAATGCTCCTAACACTCTCTCATCAAAGTGATATTCAATATTGGGAGATTTCGGAACACCATACAATATGAACCAAAAAGTCAAAAAGGTTGTAAATGCAGGCGAGATATACTAACGACTTGAAATTGTAGCTGATGCAGTTACTAATGATATAGCGCAAAGAGATGCAATAACAACCGGTGGTAGACTCTGAGTCAAAAGCCAAGATGCTATAAGAGCACCCACAAACACTGAATTTGCACGTCCTACACTGTGCAACTTTTGGAGATCTTTGCGTGGTCCATCGCAAACAATGCTGCTCCAACAAGCCAACCGATATGTTCAAATCCTAGCCCAAAACCCATGGTAGTTGCCGTAGCAGCCATCAGACCCAACCGTAAACCATAGTTTCGCGACTGTATACCACTCATCAATGGTCTTTCATCAGTTTGTTCTGGTTTATGCTCTAAAACATAAGGACCGTCCGTAAGCAACAACTGAGCCAATGATATAGAGTAACACAATTATCTTTTGACATTGCTTACGCGTTTGAGGGTAGATTCATAATTGAAGCAAGTAATACCCTTAGAAGCAGTGACGATCCGCTCAACATGACTGGTACCGATAATCAATAATGGAATTGCTGCGATCACAGCAATAAAACGAGCATTACGCCAACTCCATACGAGATTGTTACTTTTCCTGATCGTTGATGTTTATTTCTGAAGAAGTATATTATTATAGATTAATTGCTATAAGATACGCTTAATGTAATAAATAACAAACGCCACATCTAATCATCTCAAAGATTAATCCCAACATGAAATCAATATTTAACTAGGTCTTTAGATTTAGGGTGTTTTTGTAGGATTTTACAATCCCGATCTAATCAAGGGTTACTTTTCATTTATTATATTATTTAAACTTGGATCACAAAATTGAATCTTCATGAAGCATTTTTATTTTATTTCATTTCTGTTTGCTAGGGAAAAATATATCTCTATAACAATTTACTATGTTAAAGTTAATATACAATATTGATTTTAATACTTCAATGAAAATTAACACCATCTTTTTGTTGACTGCTGTTGGAGTGTTTGCAACTTTATCGTTATTGACAACGTCGACTACCGCCACCAACTTGCACGGTTGCTCAATCTAATGAAACGAATAACAATCCAGATTTTTATGCAAATTTCTGGCTTCCAGTTATGGTTTCGAATTCGAGAGCAACAGGTAATGCGACCTTTACTCTTGGGGACAGCGGAGAAACAATGTATTTTGTAATTAGCGAAACGGACTCCAGAATATTACTCAAGTGTTATATTGTACAGAGTACGGTGGTCGCACTACAGATTTGTTCCACTTTATTATGCCCCAACTTCTGGATTAATTACCACAGGTTCTGGAACTGCAGATGGGAATTTCACATCTGCTAATTTCGTGGACGGACTTGAAGAAACCGATGACAGATTTAGTCAAAAAGATCATTGATGGAGAACTATTTATTGCAATAAAGTCGGTTCCTTTCCCACTAGGTGAAATTGCAGAAAAAATAAAGCATCAGTACGAGATAAACTCCAAACATTTTTTTTAATTATTTGTGATTTTGAGAATAAGTGGTTTATAATTAGCTCCTTGTCGACAAAAGATACCCACATGAATTCTATAATCATTTTTTTACCATAATCCCGATTTAATGTTTTGATTTTGTTCTTCCAGGATTCTGACCAAATACTCATTTAAAAAGAGTTGCTAGTTTTCATTCTTTAGAATCAGATTTTGAAAGAATGTAATAATTTTGCTGAGTTTAAGATCAATTTATCTTAAAAAAAAGATTTCAAATACACAAGAATAATTTAAAGTATAATGCTGGAAGATGTTTCGGAATAATTTATGGTCAATCACAAATAATAAAATCGAAAACAAATACAGATGTAATAATAAAATAAATAAACTAATTCTAAATTTTAATTCAATTTTGTTTGCTATAAGTAAGAATGTATGAATAAACGAAATTATTATTTATTTGTTCATTAATTTCCAAAGAAATTAGATTGAAATCAAAGGTGATTTAGCGAGTTCTCACCCGCTAAATCACTTCTAATTCTATCTTTTTGACAATACTAGCCTTTTGTTGGTTTTGGTATTGATAACCTCGCACCAGTTACACCAGCGACAATAATTTGGATACCGACGACCAGTAGTGCTATAGATATCAATATGCCTGCTATAACAGCACCCCATATTGGAGACACCATAATTAGTATGGCTATTATAATGCTGAATATACCTGCAATTATACCAAATATTCTTGATCCTGCATGCATACCTCTGCCAGCCAAGCTATGAACTATTCTAGCTATACCATCACAGAACAGTGCAATAGCAAGTACAAACAGGATAAATACAGTAGAGCCTAGGGGATATACCACAACAATACTTGCCACTATAAGGACAATAATCCCAAGACCGATTGTACCCCATCTAGATGATCCCGGAGATGGACTGAAAATTCCAATTAAAATTCTTTCAATTCCTACAAAGAACAGAACTATTCCAAGTATGTAAACAACAGTGAAAGTTGCGATTGCAGGGAAAAATAGAGCTATCATTGATCCGACAACAGCTATTACTCCTAAAACAATCTGTACTGCACGCATCCATCCTGGAGACTTTGTTTCAGATAACGTCATACACTATTGAATAATGTCTGCTTATATAAGGGTTAAATAACAAGTAACAATGTTAATGTTCTTTTATATTTTTTATCTCCAATGTATTCGTGTTTAACTATTTAGTTGGATAGCAAATTAATAATAGTTGCTCGAGAATGTTAGCTAATTTTTTTATAATATGAATCTTGTTAGGTGATAAAATCCGTCTTTAACGCTACTTTTTTAGAATCTCACATTCAGGGTTAAAAATAAGGTAAAAAAATAAAGATAAATCTCTATGGCTTCAAATTTACTTATTATCCGAATAGATTATATCAATCACCCATTTTGTCTATGATAGTCTATGATAGTCAAATAAAATCACAATCAAGATCTCAGATAATAGACTTATCCTAGCAATATCTTTTAAAAAAATTAACAGATTGTAAAATATACTCAATATATAATATGATAGTAACTAAAATTCAAAACAAAGGGGAAGGACAGATATCAATATAACAAAAGAAACTATTGCAAGGGCAAAGGAATGTATTTATTAATATTCATGCCAGTTTAGAAATAAAGACAATAAGATAATCACATTAAAAATAATTAGATAGGAGGTATGCGATAACAAATTGTTTAATGCACCAGTCAATCAGGTTGGGCGAATAATTCTAATATCAAATCTATGGTCTAATTGGTTTTGTTCCTTTAAATAAATAACACCATTCAAATTTTCAACATTATTATCAGGTTTCAAATCAGAAGAAAAAATGATACTTAAAGTATGGTTGTTTAGCCTGCTTATGATATTGATACTTATATATAGTACTATTTAATAATAATTGAGAAAGCACATGATAACTAGATGGATACACTGGCTTTCTATTGTTAATACTTATGTATCACGAGCAGGAGCCAATAGGAATTCTTCAAATAAATATTAAATGAAAGAACAAGTTTAATGCAGTTCATGGTTTAAGATTAATCGAATCAAGCTATATAATTACTTAATACTAGATCATGTCTGAAGTTTTTAGTACCATCCTTTGTTTATTTCTAATATGTTTACGGATATAAGAATCTCAATCCAACACTTCTTGGATGTAATAAAATAGTTGGATTAATGCTTATCATCCTGTAAAAAGAATAATTAACTAAAGCAGGTAGATGAAACAGGGTTGAATAATTTATGTTTTATTTAGAAGTAATATCAATACTTTACTCTACAGAACCAATTTTGAGGCATATTGCTTTTTATAATAAGAAGTACACTAATTAGCAGAATAACATGTTTTCTAAAATTTTAGTTGGTATAGATGGATCGGAATATTCTAGAAATGCTGTTAATTATGCTTTAGATCTTGCTGTAAAAGATGGATCGGAATTATTCCTCTTAGCGATCGTTCCTTCCAAAGTTCATCACGGTGACTCATCAGGAGTATTTGGTATGGTATCTCCATCTTATTTTGATGAATATAAGAAGGAAGCTGAAAAGTGGTTTGAAGAAATAATAAATCATATAAACAAGGAAACTACAATGGACGCCAGTACTAGAGTCAAATCAGAAGTAATTACTACCCCATTCTCCACTCCGGCTTCAATTCTAAATTATGCAGAAGAGAGAGATGTCGATTTGATAGTAATCGGAACTAGGGGAAACTCGGGTCTTAAAAAAAGGTTACTTGGTAGTGTAGCTTCAGACGTTGTTACTTATGCTTATTGTCCTGTTTTGGTTGTAAAATAAGATCTAATTTTTACCTTTTATAGGAATCACGCAGACAATAGTATAAACAAGATTGATAGCATCTCCAGATATTAAAATTAAAATATTTTATTGAGAACGATACATAGAAAGGATTTACAAATCAAATCAAATCATCTTGATGTAATTTATCTAATAATGATCTCAAACTAAGGCCAATTTCTTTTTCCCTAAAATTATGTTGTAACCGAGGCCCAAAACTATAGATAGCATTCTATCTTCCCTAGCAGTGTAAATCGAACTTCCAAATATTTTGAATTCAAGATGATTGTCATGTATCCACTGCTTCCATTTTCTTGTTCTTTGAGCATTTTGATCTAACGAGTTTATCACATAATCCAAATCAATTCCCTCTTCATTATCAAGTAATTGAAGCTTGACCATAGGGAGCATAACATTTCCCCCTTTCACCGATTGTTTTTCTTTATTCATTTGTTCTATGATGTTATCTTCAACTTCATGAGCATCTTGTGACTCATCCTTATAATTGTCTATATTAATGTCGTAATTTGGAAAAAAATAGCCTGTCAAATTTTTATCCCAATCGTATATTTTGTACACTGTATCAATGTATTCTAACTTCCACAGCGGATTGTCTCTATTTCCCCTTCCAAACATAATAAAACAAAGTGTAAGTTGGTATTTTTATGTTGATAAAATAATGGAATCATCATTTCTAGGATTTTCTTGATATGAAAAATGAGAAGATCTATATTTATTTCTACCACTTCTTGTATTTGACAATGTTAAAATCCAGAGCTCTGCTCAAGCAGAATAACATGATTTTACTTCTAGATAAACTGCAGTTGTCTGGTTCTTACATAAATAATAAATGATAAAAAATGTGTTTTGTTTTAGACTTTGTATGACTGTAGTTCGCTTAAACTGATTTTTAAAAATACTTCTGCACCATTGTATCCTTCGACTTTATCTTTTGGTAAACTATACTCCTTGCGATCTCCCTGAGATGTAATTATTACTGAATCGTCATTTACAGCATCCACATTCCCTGCATCTTCAAAGTCTTTTGATCTCACATTTTTATGTATAATACTTTCCCAATCTTGTATTGCATCTGCCATATTAATTCAACGTATTGTCATTGACGAATTATTTAAGTATTTATTTAATAATTGTTTGAAAAAAGTATTTTTGTAATATTTGTGTAGTACGATTTTCTTACGATGGATCGAATCAACAGAAATATAACATCACGATATTCAATCTTGCAAAAGGACGGAAATGGATTAAATGGTGAGTGGAGATAGAGGACGATAGATCCAAATTAACTAGACAGGATTATTGAAAACCAGTACTTTATTTAAAATGAAGGTCAAAATGATTTAATAATAAAGTTTAGTGCCTTAATAGTCTCAACCAAGAAAATTATACATACCATGATTCAGACAGTAATATATAATAGTTTTCCGATTTGACACAAATCCTCTTTTACTCTTCCAGGTTTAAGATGTTAGGTTTCACAGGTTCACGAGTCAATTCTTGTATTATTTCTTAATTTCAAATCCAGATTATTCCTTCTTTACTATTATATTTTCTTTAACACGGGATCTTTTAACAATAATTGGCTTTTCTTTCTTATTCGCATAATCATGTTGACAAGATCATTATAGTTTCAAGTTCTCCTTTCTCCTTTTTGTCCACTTAGCTATCTAAAGAAGTAATTTCTGATCGATAATAATGGAATTTGTATTTCCTTATGGCGTTATTTTCTTTAAGTAGTCTTTTAATTATTGTTACTTTATCTTGTTTTAACTCGATCTCCATGCTTTTGGTTTCCTTCTAGATTCTTTTATTATTTGTATATTTCTTCTATGGTCTTCAGCTATTTTTAGGTTCTATATATTAGCAACAATACAATAATGAGTTGACATTATCATGTATTGAAGATGTGATTTAATAAAATAGCTACTAAGCTAGAACTCATGTAACAAAATAGTAATTAATGAACCTTGAAGGTACCAGCTTTATCGTCAGACAAACTAGAAACGGAGCATTCTCAGGCTAGTTACTCCAAGATTAAGATCACCTTTTTAAATTACTAAAAATAAGTATGTGGATGTTTCAAGTCTCTGCTGGAAGTCAAACCTTCAACCTAGGACTCATAGTGGTCGATATGCAAAACGGCTTTGTAAGCAAAGGAGGATCTTATGATCTATTAGGAATGAATACACAGGAATATCAAAAGATCATCCCTAAAACCAAGGAGCTTATTGCCTTTTGTAGAAGCAAGGATATACCAATATTTTATACAGAAGCTGTTAGAGAAGCAAGTGGTATAGATCTGTTAACCCGAGTTCATAGGTTGTTACCTTTAGCAAGAGAAGAGCGACTCAAAGTTCCTATAACTGTAAGAGGCACATGGGATGCTCAAACAATTGATGAAATCAAGCCTACAGAAAATGATCACATAGTCATTAAGAGAAGAGATGGCGCATTTCAAGATACAGAATTAAGAGTATGGCTTCAAAGTGAAGGGATCAATACATTGATTTTTTGTGGAGTAGATACTTCTATATGTGTTGAAACTTCGTTACGAGAAGCATTCAATAGTGGATATGACGTAATTGTTGTATCTGACGCTACTGCTTCTGGAATTCATAAACACTATGAAACAACATTAGAAAGGGTAAGAGATTATTACGGTTTAGTAGTGGATGTTGAACGTTTCTATAAAATGATAACATCTCTGGAAAATATTAAATCTGGCCATATGAGCGATAGCGATATATCAGACAAATATGGTAAATTTCTTAAAGAGTTCAGTTTACTTGATATCAGAAAAGATGAAAATTAAGGTAAGTAATATAGACAGGATGTAGATTTCCATGTGGTAAAAAGAATTGGAGAAGGACGAAACTAGTAGTAAAATAGTAAACTCTTCAATCACAAGTTCCACTTTGATAGATAAATACTATAACTCACTTTCAAAAAATCGCCAAATAATTTGACTATCTTTAGGAAATTTTTAAGGTACTTCCAAGGTTTTTCCCATTACTGTACGCGGTCCTTCTGATACTCCTAGAATCTGATCAGGTTATTAAAGACCAAATCTTATCTTCTTTTTCCCTTTCTGAGAAATAACTATAAATCTGACCGATGCCTTTTTCTGGTAGAAATTAATGTAGTTAAAGAAAATTTTGAGATGTCTAAAGAGACCACCTCTGATCACATGTGATCCAGGATCTTAGATGCCAAAATAAAATATGAATCAAAATCTTGTTATTCTAATTCCAATCTTTCTTTCACCTTTTATTTATTTTTTGAATCTCAACAGAGTAGCAATATGACAGTGGGGCCAGAGGATTTGAATTGAACCCGGACGGTTATGTGGTTACCTGATCTAAGTATCTCTTCTTCAAATAGATGAGGTGTTGTATATGGACTATCTATTACGGAGGCGGTGTTTGAGCCAAGTGTTTGGTATATACATGTTACCATTATAGGCTATTCAAATTCTATCTCTAACGGGTATCGCGTTTAAAGCCCAATTTATGTCCCAATCAATCACAGAAACGGTGTCGGAAAATTGGTTTGGCTACTTACATGTTACGATTGTAAGGATAAGCCCATTTTTGTAAGATAGGAGTNTCCTAAGGTTTTTCCCATTACTGTACGCGGTCCTTCTGATACTCCTAGAATCTGATCAGGTTATTAAAGACCAAATCTTATCTTCTTTTTCCCTTTCTGAGAAATAACTATAAATCTGACCGATGCCTTTTTCTGGTAGAAATTAATGTAGTTAAAGAAAATTTTGAGATGTCTAAAGAGACCACCTCTGATCACATGTGATCGGATCTTAGATGCCAAAATAAAATATGAATCAAAATCTTGTTATTCTAATTCCAATCTTTTTCTTTCACCTTTTATTTATTTTTGAATCTCAACAGAGTAGCAATATGACAGTGGGGCCAGAGGGATTTGAATTGAACCTGGACGGTTATGTGGTTACCTGATCTAAGTATCTCTTCTTCAAATAGATGAGGTGTTGTATATGGACTATCTATTACGGAGGCGGTGTTTGAGCCAGTGTTTGGTATATACATATTACCATTATAGGCTATTCAAATTCTATCTCTAACGGGTATCGCGTTTAAAGCCCAATTTATGTCCCAATCAATCACAGAAACGGTGTCGGAAAATTGGTTTGGCTACTTACATGTTACGATTGTAAGGATAAGCCCATTTTTGTAAGATAGGGAGACTAATCAATAATTGTCCGAAATAATCAAAGATGTTGAAGAATTTGATAGGATGGGTTTTACATTGAACTTATAGGGAGTTTGAGAAAATAAAAGTGCAGGTATATTGTTAAGCGTATTACATTTTTAGGAAGATTTCTTATCCACCAGTTTTCTAAAGCAATACATTGTTCAAAATATTTATTCTTAAACAAGGTTCCCGCACAGTCACATACAAATCTTATTTTCCAGTTACTGAGAGCATGGACTCCTTCTTAAGTATCTAACGAAATTTTCAAGGGGGGCAATGTTATCGGACAATAAATCAATATAGTGTTCTGAAAAATCTATTAATTGAAAATTGTGCTTTTTAACATTTTTCTCATAGTCAATAATTTTACTCAGAAATTGAGACGATAAGCTTTCATTTCCAATTCTTGCTGTGACGTAAATACAGCGATCACCTTGCAACAAACCTTCATTTACAAAGTCAGACAATGCCCCGGTCATGGAATCATTTAGGAAAAGTTCTTTGTCATCCTCTTTCATCAAATCTTGGGATGATTTCTTGTTTATATTATCACCATTGGTTAAACAGATGTAGTGATTACGAAATGGATTATGGAAAAGAATATCGTTACCATTACCACTATTACTGTTTAATCCATTAGTCCAAACTAAGCCGTGATTTAAGCTCAATAGTGCATGTTGCTGGGGATTCATTCTTTCAATGTCTTTTCTGTTATACGCGTAGATGGTAGAGATTGGAAAAGACAAATAGCTTTGGAGCAACTCACCGAATTTGATTAATGCGTTTTCGAACTTCTCTATCAGATATATCAGCCTCAACAAAAACTCTCAATCCCTTTTTTTTCATCTTCTTTGCATTTGAAACAATTTTTTCCCATTCTGCAAGGAACCTTTCAGCGTTAAAATCGCTATAGTGGTAGCGGTACCAATTTGATAGCGGAGTGATTACAACACTTTTGTTACTATCCATTCCTCTAGTATTGTCTTTTCCAAATTCACTGTAAATCTTGCTATAGAGTTTATGTATTGATGGTTCTTCTAGCATTATTAAAACAAATTCGTTGTTATCCAAACCTTCCTTTAGAAATGAAAAGCAATCATCTATTTCCGTGTCTTTGTTTGGGTATACTACAAAAATATGGCTATCATTACCCAACAAATTAGTCAGATTCACATTAATTCACCTTAGTATAAATAGAAACATCAGTAATGCATCATATCTAAAGTTAACCTTAATTCTCCTAATTCTCTATTTATTGCTTCTCTATCAGTTTCATCTTTTGCATACTTTAATAACCTATTGCAGGCCTGGATTTGTGCCAATATTATCTCTCTTTTATCAAGACATAGGCTATGAGATGATTCTATAAAATGATAGGTAATGCTCTTTTTCCTACTGTAACCACAGGTCTTTGCTTCTATCAAGAATGGAGTCTCAGATTCTAAGATGTTCAATTTTGTCGCCTTTTAAATTGAGAGTTTAAGGCTAAAATACATCGAGTCTTTGATCCTCTCATATATTTAATACTTTTTGAATTCAATGTTATTGATAGTGGTTATATCCCATAATTATATAAAAACAAGGATTCATTTGCAATAAAACGATTTAAAATCATGACGATAATTACAAAACTATTATTCTAGTGCAACGATCTATAACTATGACCAAGGCAATTAAGAACAACTTACGCCAAAGGGCCGGGTCAGGTAGCGAAAGCATTACTTTACGATTTGACAAGGCCACATTAAACGAATTGCGTAACGAGGCCGAACTCAAATTGGAAAGCGTTAACACGCTCCTAAATCAAATAGTCAAGGCTTATACTTTATGGCATAAGCCGGCTGCGAGCACAGGACTGATTTACATTAACAAATACCTTTATAGAGATATTTTGGAAAATTTGTCAGATGAACAGATAAGAGAAGTTGCTAACAAATTCGTCAGACATTACTTTATTGATATGATAGAAATGTTTGATAACACTGTGTCGTCCCATGGTTACATTGGGATCCTGCTAAAATGGATTGAAATATCAGAATTCAAATATCGCATTTATGAAGACAGCCAATTAGATTATACAACATACAAGTTTCAATTTGACTTGGGATTAAAGTTTAGCCAATTTATGGCTGACTTAATAAGAAACACGATGGAATCTTTAGGTCAGACAGGCATAAAGGTCGAGGTAACAGAACACTTGGTTATACTTAGACTCCCAAAATCAATCCTTTGATAGGATATTATTTTTAGAAATTGCATTTGTTTGCAAGTCATTACACTATCTCTATATCTATCTTATCTTATCTATTACCATATTGAGATTTAGATTCTGTCAATACTGATAATGGGTCAGTTGTATGATGGTGCATTAACCAAAGAAAATTACATAGATAGTATAAGGAAAGTTAGATTTGTCAACATTGAGATATTAGATGAAAACCTGTACATGGAATTAGATGGGGACAAGGACAAAGAAAAGAGACAAATTAGAGTATTTCCATCAAGGCTATTTGAGTAGGGCATTCTAGTTTTTACTTTGACTAAATTGGAAGTATAATAACAAGATCTAACTTATGCACATACCATTTCTACACTTATTTTTCAACTGGCATTTAACCCCATATAAAAAAATGGGGGGCCCAGAGGTTTGAGGAACAAATTTGACACAAATAATGGATACAATTGTTAATAGTTTTATGAATATAGGCTGACAAGGATAGGATTTGTTTACATGTCAGGTAGTAATGGGTCTGTAATTGTATAGCTAGAACATCTTCAAACTAGGAATTCGCGTTAAGTTGTCAGCACCTAATGTACTACTATAATTTGTAAAGTATTAACTTTTGTGGTAAATGAATTTTCAAGTATGAGATTTTTTTGAGCTTTAACTTCTTGAGTCAATTACCATTCACGATTTGATAAAAGAAAAAATGACCATATTACTATCTCTCTACAGGTGGAGGTGTCCATGAACCATCCATGACTTGAGCTTTTGGCCAATAAGCACGGCAATATAGAGAGAAGTCGGCGCCCTTTGGTGCAGGTAGCCAGTTTGACATTTGACTCTCTGGTGGTGAATCAGCTTGAACATATATAGTGAGAGACCCATCAGCGTTAGTTTGGAGATTTTTGTTTTTGGTACCTAGTGAATAACGGTTGATTTCATTTGGAGAGAAGAAGTGGTGCTCGTTATAAAGTGTCAATGACCAGAATCCGTAGACCGGCGGAGTCTGATCCTTAGGAAAGGTCATTGTGTAGCGATGAGAACCATTTAGACGATTTCCATCTTTGTCTAGATCCTGATAAAAGTACTTTGTCTCTTTTGGGGAATTTACGAAGATGTTAGACTTTGCGACGGCTGTGCGAGTAAAGTAGTCCGTGCCAAATGCCGCTTCGTTAGAAATGGTGCTCCAGTTATGAGGTAACTGCTGACCATAATTGCGAAATTGAAAGACCGGGGTGACTAATTGTTCGTTGGCCTCCACGGCTGCTTCTGTCATGGCCTCTGTGAGCTGTGGGTCATTCTTTGCAGCATCAAGTACTGCAAGCACCTGAGCATAGCGAGCTTCTTCTCCCGGTAATGGCGGGGCGTCGACTAGAACGGATGAGAGAGTGTCAACAAATGTTTCAGTTGGAACCCATATCACCTCCTCCTCGCCAGTCCACGGATTTGGTAATTTTGGGATAGTGCTCCAATCAATACTCTTCATTGTGCCATCAAATTCAGCCAAAGGATACATTAGTACCTGTTGGAGTACCGGTTGAATAGCCTGTCGATCCTCAGGAGTATCATCCATAAAGATACGAGGTACGATGAATCCTGTGTTGGTCGATGACTTAAAAACCTCAGTTATTCCATGGGGGATTTCTCCATTCCAGTTTGGACCGATAAACAAATAGAAACCAGGAGTCGAACCGTACATACTGCCGAGCTCAATGAAGCTATCCGTTCGAATATCAACTGCCTGGTACACCCAAAATCTATCGCCAAAATCCGGCACCTGGATAACGACTGGAGATTTATCCAAAGCTAATGAGCTCTGACCGTACACCACATCCTGATTTGGACAGGCTACGATTCGTTCATCGGGAGCGATATAGTCTGTGAGCATAACCATCCTATTGTGTGGAGGGGTTGGCACTGGACCCGAGTAGACGAGCTCTGTCAATTTTCCAGCACGGAGACGTCTATTATAGATGTTGATCATCGGCCAAGCCCAGAAAAAGGCGTCTCGAGCCACATGTTTGGCGTACTCTTTTGTAATTTTTACTTGTCCATCGGGACCAGGTGACATTGCACGTGACCAGTTTGGAGTTGGAGTTATGCTTTGGGTCATTTCTAAAGTTGGCTCCCCATAATACTTGGTTGTTTTTGGAAGTTCATAGGTTATCCTCGCTCTCTATCTTTAATTCGCTCCATATATCATGCAAGGTACTGAATACCCGTTCAGACAAATATGCTGAGTTAATTGTTGAAACAGAATGTATATTCATCATTAAATTCAAAAATACTATTTTAAGGTACTTTAAATCGTTATCTGATAAAGGGGTATTCGATATATGACAGTTTAACATTGATGCAATCGTTTCGAATCTAACTCTTTTGACAGTGATAATGATTATGCTCTCTACGGGTTTGAAGCTCTCTTTCCCTCAAGTAACTTCTTTGTTCAAGCAATCCAAAATGCTTGGACTTTCGCTCATATCAGCTGTTTTGCTTGTACCTCTGGTAGCGGTGTCTATGGTAGTATTGCTATCGGATTATCTTCCCCAAGACGTTGGAACGGGTATCCTTTTGCTTGCAGCAGCCCCAGGAGCTCCTCTGGCCATAAAGCTTGTAGAAAAGGCAAGAGGAAATATTACATATGCTGTTAGTTTGATGGTAATCTTAGCAAGTTTGGCTGTCATTACTTTTCCAATAGTTACAGTTCTAACAC
>JARFXS010000237.1 GCA_029194465.1 Candidatus Nitrosocosmicus sp. | reverse complement strand
AAGTATCAGTTTGATAGTTTTGTCATCTCGGTTCGATGTATTCAAATCAGAAATAAGATACTTTTCAAATCTCATTGATTCCAATAAAGCAAATTTTTTAGTCACTGCGTTGATTGAAATAGATTTGACAAATAACAAAGAGATAAGGAATACAATACCCTCTTCCTGTACTATCGTTTCATGTGTTTTGCTGTAATTAATTTGATATTCATTCCTTCCAAAAAATAAATATTGCTCTATTTTTTTATTAGCCTTCTCTATGAGATGGAGATAATCTCTACTATCTAGATCCTCGAGTTTAAAATCATATTTAGTAATATACGAAAATGCTTCTTTTAAGAAAGGATATTTAGCCAGATCCTTATTACCAAATTTCACCGCCAAATTGTATGTAATGATATAACACATCAAAATTAAATAAAATTTTCTATGGATTAAACAATTAAATTTAGAACACGATATCAGAAGATAGGTATATGGAAAAATTACAACTTTCAAACTCTTGCAAGAATTTAAAACACATAGAATGTGATGAATGCATGTGTAATTGTCATTTGCCCGGTACTATGGAAAATCTCGCAAGAAAGATATCAATGCTAGATAAAACAAATCCAGGATTAGGAGAAACTATTTAACAATATATAAATTCTGACCGATGTACCTAGGATAAAATTGCTTGACAATCACAGGCTATTGTCAGGTCAGAAATTCAAGATTAAGTGAAGATCGATTCATCACTACTTGTGTCATCAGCGTTGGTTGGGCTCGCATTAGTGTCGGAAGTTGACCAAAATTTGGGATATGTGTTTGGTTTCATAACGATCCTCTTTATTTGGAAGCAAATCCCCTTCTTTTTACTAAGAAATTCATCAAATTCTAATACAGAAATACCCAGTCCAACGATTTCTCCTTTTAATGAATAGATACCTACTAAATCGCCCTTTTTTAGATTTTGAGGAATAGACACTATGCCTGGAAGCGCTAACTGTGCGCCGTGGCATAGAGCATCAATTGCAGTATCTCTAATAGTTATTGCGGGAATATGAGTCATAGCCATTTCAATTGGAAGTATTATTCTTCGAAGTTTCTCTTCATTGCCAGATTCTCTATGCAACTGAAATGCATCTACCAGATCATGTAGTCTAACAAAGTCGGTTTCATCTACAAAATTACAAACCTTAGTCCTCCGTAACTCTATCATTGAGGCACCAACTTCAAGAACTTCTCCTATATCATATATCAGTTTACGAATATATGTTCCAGATTCACATAATGTTCTTAACAATAACAATCGATCAAATTGATCTTGTAATTCCAATTCGTAAATACTCCTAATACGCGTTTGACGTTTTACAGAAGATCTTTGTGGTGGTTTTTGATATATAGGACCCGTAAATTCCTTCAATACTTGAACCAATTTTTCATTGGAAACGTGACTATGCAGTCTAGCCAGGGCAACATATTCCTTTGGCCCCATGAGTAGTACTGGGACTATTTTTGTTCCTTCATCCAGACCGATAGGTAGCAATCCGGTTGTCCCTGGGTCCAAAGTACCGCTATGGCCAGCTTTTTCCAATCCAAGTATTTTCTTAACGTATGAAACAATTTCGTGACTTGTAGTGCCTGGTGGTTTGTCCAACAAAATCAGACCATAACTTAATAATTGTGCAATAGGTCTATGATTAGGATAGTATCCAAATTTCTCATCGGATGTCCCATCATTTATTTCTACTAGTTTATCTAATTGAGGGAGGTTAAATTCCATTAATTTTCGTTACCTTTAGATTCCATGCTATTCAAGATGAACTTATTACATTCTCTACTATGT
>JARFXS010000050.1 GCA_029194465.1 Candidatus Nitrosocosmicus sp. | reverse complement strand
ATATAAGATATTCCAATAACTTGATCGTCTCTACCTCTACCTCAATAGAATAAATCTATAGATTTTTGTAACTACCTCTTTTTCCTTTTATAAGCATCAAATCACTGATTAAATTCAATATGGATAGATATTTCATTATTGATTGTGTCTAAAGATATGTACATTGGAGAACCTGTATTGTCACCCATACATGTAGTAGAATTTGAAACGAATCCATTAGGAGCATTAAAGACATTTCACATTAGTTGAAGTAATTAATTTTTCTTGTCGTCATCATCATCAACAATTGGATTGATTCCTATATGTTCCATTTTTTTAGAGATCCAATTGAGAATGCATCGAGTAATATGATATCTGTGAAGGTATTATAATCATGAGAAATTAAGTAATGAAAAGATTGGCCATGAATGGCTGGTCTATATCTGGTGAAGATGGACTGATAGAACAAATCTATTGAAAATCATATAAAGATCTCTAAGATTTCTATCGATCAGAAGGAAGATGACTTTCAGTAAATTTTTTCCACATGATAAATACTAAGTCTGTTGCATCGGCCAATTTATGAATTTCATGGATAAGTTTATTTCTTGAGAACCCATCAAAGTAAATGAAATTAGCTAGATTGATGGATTCTAATTTCTCAAAACTAGGATATATTTCGTCGAAACTTCAATTTGCATTAGATGGACTTTTAGCTCATTCAAGAATTTGGATTTGTTGGGAGATAATTCATAGATGATTTTAATGTCTGGAGGTAGTGGGAGAGTATTTTGAATAGTTATCCGGTCTACTGATTTTTCTAACCCTAAATAAATTTCCTTTCCGCTTGTTAGGACTATTTTATATGCCAATTGAAAATTTGAGTCACTAAATTCAGAAAGTTTCCATTTTTCTGCTCTTAACCATTCGTGAATTTTACTAATAACTTCCTCCCGAGTAAACAATATCCATTAATGTTTATGAAAATGCGATATAAATTTTCATGTCATCATCATCGTCTGGCCATTTTAAAAAGACAATCATAAAAGTTGGTGAATCTAACTACTTTTTATGACGCAAATTTTAATTTTCCAATAGTTCACGATATACAATGGACAGAGATTATAAATCAAACGGGATTGAATGATAATAGAATTATGAACTTACAAGGTGATAAAGATGGTGGGAATGATCGCTCTAAGGTATTAGATGATTTATTAAATTATACTCTTGAAATTCGAAGATCGAACAATTCTGAAAAATATGGTGAATGGCAAGGAGGGCTTGAAAGAGTTATTGAAAAAACATATGGAAGTGACTCAATAAAGCTAAAACAGATAAAAGGTGCAACGAAACTTAATTTTCTAACAACGAGTGGACAGTCTGAGGAACAGCGACGAATCTATTTTAATGACCTGTATGAAAGGAGATTTAACAGAATAGAACAACTGATTAATGACTTCAAATCAGAAATACTAAATAGATTTTAATATCTAGAAATTTAGTAAAGGATATGAATCCTAAAAAAAATTAGCTTAGTTACGATCATAAAAAGTGTTGCTGTATGATGATTCTTACCATATTCTCATTTCTAATCTTTAAGATTAACCCTGTATTAGCCCAGCATGAATAAGAAGTGCAAGAAACTCAGTAAATGACAAGGTATCTTTAACAGATATCACAAATAGGGCAGGCATGTATTGATAAATTGGAATTCAATTCTTCGATACTCGGGACTGGTATGATTTTTATAGATGAATTAAAAAAGCTTATGAAAGAATTGTTTATTATTCATGGATCTACGATTAATTCTATACTGTTCGGATGATATTTTAAAAGTTCATTTACGAAGCAGTTATAACGGTAATCCAAAAATTAAATGATGGCAAGTAATCAGATTTCGTCATTATGTGTAAAAACATAATCAATCAACGTTTTTGCAACCTCATTATTGATAGCTAAGATATTATTCTTTAGTGGTATTAAAGCATTTGAATTCAAAAAGTTGATATCGCTTTTAAAACTATTAAATTTTAACCTACCTTCAAGTCAAAGATGTTATAATATAGTTCTCCTACAGACAACGCGGTTTCATTAATTCTTCTATCATGGTAAGAATATAATTGAATACAAACTCGTAGTATTTCTCTATTATTTGTGGGTGGTGGTTTTTTTTACCTTTAATCACACATTCATTCCTTATACTAACTGCCTTATTTTATGCATCTCCGTGTTATTCATATACAATTGGCAATTCGATAAAAGATCACAAAAACCGATACTTTTTTTAGGAAATACATTAAATCAGAGTGCGTGGGCAGTATGTTAGAGCATTCCCTGTTATTCCTTAGAGACGTACACCAGAAGAATACCAATTTCCATGGGTTGCTTCTGTAAACAATACTATAACTTCTTCTTTACTTACGTTTAATATTTTAACTACATCCTCCGTAATTGCTTCTGCCAATCTGTCTTTTTCTCTTTGACTTTTCCCACTATACATTTGTACACTAACTATAGGCATGATAATCATTTATCACAGATGTTATTAAGATTTCAACAAGATAGGTTCTTAATTAGTTATCACAGGTAGAATATTCTTATAGTTAATCATACTTTGAAAACATTAAAAGTAATAGAAACTTTACTCAATTCACGGTATGTCGCTAGTGATTTTCATGAACTAACCTACTTCATCTTTTCCATCAATTCTAACGTCTTTAGCCATTTTATTATCCATGGAATAGTATACCTAGTTGCTCTGTCCTGAGGATTAACCACTCTTGCAATTTGATGTATTTTTTGAAAATTTAATCTATCTTTTTGGAGTAGAATCAATTTTTTTCCTTTCATCATGATGGGTTTCTTTATTATTTTGTTGGCATACTGGTTCAATATTTGTCCTACTGTATGTTTGTTTATAAACAAAACATATTAAATGAGGGTCCAGAGATCTGAGAAAGAATATGATTTTTTTGACATTTTATTTTTAATCTGACAAGATTTAGCCCTTTTTCCCATATATTCTCTCGAATTTAGTTAGATAAAGTTAAATAATTTAAGATAAACCTACTTATTGCCAATGATATCTCCACGTTCCATCCTTGTAGTGGATGATGAACCAGAACTCGCATCTCTGTTCGAGGCTTTTTTAAAAAATCAAGGTTATGATGTAGTCTCTTTTACCGACCCTGTAGTTGCTTTTGAATATTTCAAAGGAACTGCCGATAAACATTCATTGATAATAACAGACTTGAGAATGCCAGGTATTTGTGGAATAGATCTTGCGAAGAAGATAAGACAGACCAATAGTAAGGTAAAAATATTTTTGATGACGGCTTTTGAAACAGTAGATTTGAAAGATAAGGAGGAGTTTAAAAAGGCAAAAATCGATCGCCTACTTCAAAAACCCGTCCGGTTCGCTGATTTAAGACAAATGAGCAATGAATCGCTAAGGATGCTCTATATAGAATAATAAAGATAAAAAAATGATAACGGTTAACTTTGTCTATATTTTTATAACCATTGCATGACGGTCCATTATTTTTTGTTGAAAATCTTCTGATATTCGGCCGAAGTCTTTTTGATGATACATGCAAATGCCCTTTAGATTAATATTAAATTTTAAGGGTAGATAGCATTCATATTCCAAAAGAAGTTGTACTTTATTTTCAAAGAGAAATGCACCCATATCGCCTAAATTTGAGAGTCCCTTTTTGCCATGTTTTTCAGCATATTTGACCCTTTCTTCGATATTTTTCCAAATGGATTCTGCAGTATCATGATCAGGATATCCTCTTAGAGAATCAATTACAATTAATGATTTTTCATCTTTTTTGACAATATCAAGATTGAATCCCCGATTTTTAAACAGTGTATCTCTAACAGAATTCTCAGTTTCATAAAAAGGCATAATTTGAATCAATTCATTATCATTGATTTGTTTTTGAATATAATTGGAATAGAATTCTCTTAAGGTATCAAGATCATGATAAATAAGCAAACAATGCAGTCCATATTCACTTTGTGCGATAGTCTCTGTTGCTTCTTCAACCTCCGTTAATTGGCCATAATCATTAAGTGAAATCAAATATCTTGACCATAAATAATATTGGTCATGATTGTTTATTAGTAGGGAGTATGTTTAATTGGGCACTGTTAACTTGAGAATGAATCCTCTCCTCGTTATGGTAATTGGCAAACAGATTCAACCAATTCTTTACATGATTTAGTTTGCAATTCTTTAGATTACATAGAAAGTAATCATCAAAACTTTCAGTTCGATCCTTGATATACTGCATCGTTTTTCAATAATGCTTTTCTCTTTGCTAAAAAGAGAATGAGTATGATGACTTAGTTTTAGGAATTTACATGCCATTAGTACTAGGTTCCACCATCCGTAGAAACTGGATGCTTTCCATTAAATTTGACTAAACCACCAATGAATCTTTCAACAACAAACATGTTTCTTCCTTGATATTTTTATTAAAAAAAAGGCGAGAATCTGCCTATTCTCTGTTCAATGGCTACATATAGCCAAATGTATTCTGAACCCACTTTAAGCAATGTTTCATCAATTGCGTATTTTGAAATCCTTTTTACAATATATCAATGATTTCGAATTGGTAAAACAACTCTTCGTAACATTCGCATATCTCTACTATCAAATAACAGTATAACAAGGACTATTAATTGCGCTTCAAGATATTGCTATTTTCTTATTTTTTGGATTTTAGGATTAGAAATGATGATATCTAAAATTCTATAAGTTGTTATTTCCTATGCTTAATGACTTCATCGAGAATGGTCTATACGTCAGACTCATGAGGATATCCCTCATGGTTTCCACCGAACCTTATACCATAAGGAACTTAATCCCACCGAATTAAATATGTATCAATAGTGACGATTTGTCAGATAATGAAGCAGTATTACATATATGATTGCGGATTATTTCGTCTTAACCTATTGAAAGTCTAAGATATTGCCTGACTATCTTGCTTTGTTGATAGTCCTTGGAATTTTAAATGAGAATGTTGTCATTGCAGCCATCAAAGATAATTCAACCGTATCTGAAGTCTGATTTTAATTCACCGCGTTTGACTTATCCATAAGTTTATTCCTTTGAGGTTGAGCCCAAATTTGTCAGTTACTTTCACATATCGACTCAATCAACTGGCTAATTCCTTTGGAGCAGTGATCATTGCATCATGTCCTGTTTTTAATTCAGATAGTCCCAACCTGCTGATTTTGCTCTCTGAGCCATAAATGAAAATTATCGTATTCGGGCAGGATATGTAGGTTTTAGGAATATTAATTGCTTCTGGGTTGGTTAAACTGGCATGTTGATCATGGGTATGCCAAGGCATGCGATAATCGTGGTTTAACCCATCTTATGTCAGAGGATCTGGTAACACCCCACACTTGAGGTTCATATGGAGCAACAAGCCATTCTTTTCCCAGTTCTTTTAATGCTCTTTCTTTGTAAATCTCTTCCAAAACCCATTATATCAAATGCACTTTTCTTGTCTTGCGGTATATATCCATCAAGATATACAAGTCTCTCTAATTCTTTTGAACTTTGTCTGCAACTCCCTGACAACCATGCCGCCATAACTATGACCAACTAAAATCACTTCATCAAGGTCTTCATATTCAAATTCTTGAACAATATCACATGTGTGTATCTAATCCAATGTCTTTTGATGCTAAATGAGTTCTTTCACCTAGCCCAGTAAGAGTTGGAGTGTAAACAACGTTACCATTATTTCGCAGAAAAGGAGTTACTTTTTTCCAGCACCAACCTCCATGACATGAACCATGAACTAACACGATATTTGCCATTTCTATTCTGATTTCAAGATTGTTGTATTTATATACATTTCATCATGTTTGATCTTTTTTTTTGGTTTGTCTTTAAACTTCTTATCCATGGAATTTTAGAAATTTTAATTTACATCTACTTGTTTATTCCAGTAGTTAATTGTTCTGGCGTGCTTCCATTCGAAGTATTAATAGGGTCACATTTTATTTCATGGGTATAATAAAAATCCCGAGCGGTTCCAGGAGGACACTGTTCAGGAATAACACATGCTCCTTTCTTTTCATCAATAATTCCACCTAGATTCCAACAATAGGAAGCTGAGTCAGTGGACATAGCTTTCTTAACTAATGGTGTTGAATATAGTCCAACAGTACCTGATGCTATTGTTATTAGCAAACAGATCATAATACCAGCCGTTGAATTTACCATATTACCCGATCAAAAGTGGACTTTATAAATACTTTGCACATTTCCCTCGTGTCTTTTTGAACTTTGTAGAGTATAGGTCCAGATCAAGTTAACCTCTTCGTTTATGAAAAAGAAGAAAAATGATGTGGGATTAATCTTAATTTGTCGGTCATTTCTATTTGAGGTATCTTTTGAGAGTAAACGGACTAAATATCCATATAAACACTAGTCATGAGGTACTATTGATTGATTGGTATTACACGGATTCTTCATCCTTCGAACAAAAAACCATCCAGATGTTCATTTAATTATAAATATATGTAATAATTAGATATTTCTAATGCACTCAATTGGGATCCTTCTATATTTGACAATCCTAGACAAGAACTAGAGTCTGGATAAATATATACACTAATATCCCAGAGCCGTTACTTGTTGTGAATAAAAGTATAATTAGCATAATTACAAAAGTAACGATCGCAGTTGCAGGAACTCATACCTGATTTAACTGTAGATTTAATGAGATCCACAATGGCTAGAGGAAATGTAACCGGAGGAGATTACACATCAGTGAATAGGAAAGGAACAGACAATATGAGATCATTTAGTTAAAAACCTATGCGTAATGCCGTGTCATACAGGAATTATCTGTTGAACTGGTCACTAATCTTGAATAATTGAAAGCAATTCATCATAACTAAGTTTTTTCTCCGTATCATATCCCATACCTTTAAACTAGATAAGAATACATATTGACTATACTGTTAAAGTGAGACAAATTAAAAACCTTCCTTGTAGAATGTTCAGTTATTATATAATGATGATAATGCTTTATTAATACATGAGTTTTATCTTCCCTTGAGACCTGTAAATACTTTTGAAACTTATCAAAAACTAAAACATTAAAGCCTTGATTAATTTGACAAAATTTCAGGAAAAAATTTAGACTTTATTCACATATGTAAATGTAATTTCATTGGTTTATGAGACATATTTCTTATTTCAAACAATTTTGTTTGTTTCCAATAAAAAAAATAAAGATTTTATCTTTCTCGGACTTACAGTTTAATCACGAGTCAAACACCTTAATTTGACAGAGAATAATATATAGATCTATATTAATAGAAGATATACATACATGTCCTCAAAAAATAAGTTTACTTCTAGAATGACATCGATGATCGTTTTGATGTCATTTTTAGTCATCATTCCATTAGGAAACCAGATTGGATTTTCTTCTGTCGCTTATCCAGACTCCAACCAATACATCCAGCGACCTTGTCTAGTTTCTGGAGAACCAATGTTACCTAACCAAACCGTCGTAATACAATCAAATGAAAATCATTATCAAGCAACCAAGGCGGATTGCCAAGCAGATGTAGATGAAAACGTTGAATATTACGGATTCCGTGTTATAAATTCTTCAGAAGTTTCAGGCTGTGAATGTTTTCAATGGACATTGAAAAACTAGAGTCCTTCTAATATTGTAGTCATCCTTTTTTTACTCTCATCAGAGAGATATTCATTAATAGAACACAATCGCAAATTCTGATATTGTTATTGCCGATTTAATACAGGAAAATCCAAATGTGTTATACGAACTTGGTTCAGGTCAAATTTGTTTCTTGGATCCTGAAATCTCTGCCCAATTATAGTATAACTCCCTACTCACAATCTCGTATATATAATTGACCGATAATACGAAGAGGTGATTGAAATATTTCCAAAATACAGATATGAATCCTTTTACCGTTATTTGTTAGTATCCGTCCGTTCATCTTTTTCTTATATGACTGGATTATCAAATAAATTCAAAGTGAATTTTGCGAGTATCCTATTGCCATTAAGTAGTCCTAGGGTCAAAACGTATTGGGTATAAATCTCAAAAAATAAGCAACTCTACAGAGCTGCAATAAAAAAGGGAAAATGCCTTTGTACTGATTAATTTCCACTATCGTCTACGCTGCCAACTTCTTCCTCACCTGTAAATGTAGTTTCTTCATCAGTAACAGCTAGGTTAGAATTTTGGGGATTTACGTTAGCTGTTATTGTCCTTGTTGCAGATGATGGATCATTCTGGTTGTCACCTTCATAAATTGCTTCAATTGTATATACACCAGGACTCAAGCGGACCTGTGAACTATAACCACCAAAATTATTAGTTACAGCAGTTTTATCTTCACCCTCAATTCCTGTAATTATTATAGTAGCTCCTGCTATCCCTGAGTCACCACATTTCAAATCACCAAACAAACTTACGGGAAGGACATTAGATTCAAAAGCAACCATTCCCCTGTTTGGATATGCACCCAATGTTAAAGCTGTTGCACATTGAGCTGATGCCTGATTGATTGATAATGATGATGCCATTGCAATTATAGATAAAGTTAATATTCCCGTTATAGATGCGATTAGTGTTATTTTGTTAGTGTTATTCATTTATTGTCAATAACAATAACAATTATTTGTTTATAAAGGAAGCGTATTGTTTATATACCTTAAATTGACGTCAAAGGCACGGTTCACTAAAATACAAAGTTACTGATAAACAACTATCAATGTTAAAAGATAATAATGTTAGCTATATTATTCTAAACGATAATTAATATGGGTCATTTACCTCCTGTAGTAACTAAACAATTAGTATGTTTGTGTTTGATGTGTAATCAATCAATAATCACTATCAAATCACAGGCAGCATTAGAATATGAAGTCAATTGTCCTAATCCCGAAGATAGAGAAGCAACCTACCTTCTAAAGAATCTATGTCGTACCTGTTGTAATAAAGTTAAGCATTCTTAAATATCCTAACTATTTTTATGATATATTATGAGTCAAATACAATCACAACAACCTACTGAAACTATACGGAATATTCTACTAACAGATAAAAAACTACCAAACTATTCTACAAGATTACCAGAGCTAGAAAACACTAAAGAGAGTATTGAACTACTAAAGCTAGAGAAAAAACTATCACGTTCTCTATTAGCTATTCTTAGATACTTGGTTACTAATGAGACAAAACAAAATCAAAGTGACCTCACAAAATATCTAATTAATGAATGTATGTATAACAATGTTACTGCATGTAATATTCTTGAAGGCAATGCGTTAAGAAATTTTAATTCGTTTAATAACTTCACCAATCCTCCCTAAAGAGGTATTCACTAACTGGTTATCCCTCTTCAAAGTTTGGACGCATCTAGCTTGTCTTTATTCTCGTGATAAACGAAACCACAATTGTCACATTTAACTATTGGAGTGTTATAACTAAGACCCATGCCTCCAACTGAACATTGAAAATCCCCACAATCAATGCAGTAAACGAATGGCAGAAATCGTATTCTAACTGAGGATTTACCCCATCTCTCAGTAACGTAATTTCCATCATTACTTATCTCTCTTTTCAATTCAATGATTGTTTGGGGCTTTTCTTGAGATACATATAATTTAAATGCCATAAACTGTTATATGCTATTTTAAGTATATTAAATAATTCATAATACATCTATATAGTTAAGATTAATATTTTTCTGCTTTAGATCTTTGATTTATCGCTATTCTCAGAACTCGTCATCAAAAGACTTGCAGATCATTGCGACATGACCATCTCTGACTATATACATAATACTATTAGCAGGTGTTTATTCGCAGACCTGGATAGCTGGGATGAAATAGGAAAAGCATTCAGGGATAAAGGGCAAAAGTTGTTAGATACTGGGAGTTAAGACAGGGGTTCATTCATGGAGGATTATGAAAAGAGATCAAAGTTGCATTTTTATATAATTCTCTTCTATAATTATGAAAAAGAGACACGCTAACAATAAGATGAGGTATACTCATCAACAGTTCTTTGGTTTCGAAATCAAAGATAATTTAAGAGAAAATTTGATCATAGTAATTGTTTGCATTTGTTTGCAATACATACGTTAGAGTTATTTAGAGTTTCAACGTAAATACATTAATGCAGAATTATAAATACAGACTATCTGCAACTGCCATGTTATTAGCTACTATTGCTTCAATTGGGTATCTATCAAATTCTGTAAACGCAATACCCGCAGGATTGTTTAAAGATCACTATATATTTGGACCACTAGTAGGAGTCACCACAAATGATACTGGAGAAGTAGATTGGATACTAACTGGTATATGGAGATCAAGTTTGACTAATGATACTAATTATAACACTAATACAAACGATACTCAAGAAAATCAAACTGCTGGTACATTTAACGCGGCAATAGAAATGATTAAACCAGATGGAACCGCAAGACACACTCATACAATCACAGATTTCGTAGTTACTATCTCCTCTCAGGATACTCAAAATAACTCAACAATACTCAATGGAACTTCTACGATAAGTTTGCGCGAGGGTCCTGCTGTTCATATTCCCACCACCATTCAAAAATCAAATAATGATAATGTGTTTAAAATACTAGTTGATCCCGAAAGTGTAGACTATCATTTTGGCAAATCACCCCTCATTTATGGCATTAGCAATAATCATGATTTAATGAAGAAACCAAGTAAGGAATTAATGCATTAGACCGTCCAGAACAAATCCATTCTTTTATTTTCTACTTTTTTATTTTTTCACAAACATAATGAATGACCGTTATTTTTTCATGTGGCAAACAACAAGAGATGACAAAACTTGTAAAAGATATTGAACATCTAGACGGTGTTATGTGGACTCTAAAAGAACCAATGTAAATCCACAACTGATCAATTAACTCACCCATATTGTAGGTGTAGACTAATCAAGATTCGTTTGTAATATTGTATTTATAATTTAATACATTTACCTTGATACCTAAGAAATGTCGTAAATATGAAGTAGATGTTGTAGAAATATCCCTCTAGTATTCAATCCAAAACTTACTACATCTACTTCATTACTAGTTAATTAATTCTCTATCTAAGGTTAACACACTTTTAACAATCTAAATAAGATAAGGATATAAACTGTCTCTTGTCTATTGTTATGGATGAAATCTAAAACCCAGTATCTTGAGGAAACAAGGCGTAAGGTGAAGAGATTATTCGTTAAAATTATATGCTGTACATAACTTTAATGACACCAAATGTTCTTTATAGTGTATTAGAGGATTCTACTAAAGCGGCTGGAGCTATTTAGATGCTGCCTTATTGATTTTGTTAAATAACTCTTTTTTTGTTGTAGCAGATACGTTTGAAGCAGGTTTTATATAACACTCCGGTATCAGCGAATATCAGAAAAAAGAAAAAGGAGGGAACATTGTTTAATGGAACATCACATATAGAATCGAAATTAATTTACAATAATAATTAGTTACTTCTCATTCTAAGATTATCACATTTTTACATATCCCATGTCAAACGATTTTTAAAGTAACAGGTATAGGTGATGCTGGCACAGGTGAAAGATTTGGGACTGATGATCTTCATAAAATTAACAAGATCCTAAACGAGGAAAATCTAGGCCAAACATCCTAATTAATAACGAGTTCAAGATAAAACACACTAAACATGTTATCATGGACGTATCAGGTAACAACAAAATAAGGGTTGGAACAAGCAATGAATCTGCTGATTGGTCTATAACTTTACCAGTATTAGGAGTGAAGAACTCCAGTTTCACAGATTTAGAACAAATTTTAGAAGGCAAAGAAATCAACCTAGATGATATACTTTAACAGCAGATTCAGCAGCAGAAGGTGATCTGGCAGTTCATAATGGAACCAAATTTGACTTATTTCCCAAAGGTTCAGCCAACAAATACCTATGCATAAAAGCAGACTGTTCAACTCTCGAATGGGGTAATGGCGTAAGTTGAGGAACAACAGCATTAACAGGATTGATAGATGATACTTTAATTGTTGACAGTAAGTTAAGGATTCAGGGTAAGGCCGGTAATACTACTGATGATCCGATCTTTATAATATTAAGACTAGGTGGATGACGGAGTAGACAGGCACTTTGGTAAAGCAACAGATGATAGTAGAAGGCTTATTGGTGTTTTGAGAAGATCCACTATATCTGCTTTTGATGATGTCGCATCAAGGGCTAGAAGTGCTGCGGACGCTGTGGGAAGAATAGGTGGCTCTGCAAGTGATGCAAGAAGTGAAGTGGATCGTCTTATCTTCAATAAACAGTCTAAATAATAGAACAGGAACAGTAACCGTATGCCATAGAGAAACAGTAGGTATCAACAAGAAGACGAAACGGACAATTCGGTCTAAACGATATAGTTGATAGACCAACTCACTTTTTTGCTGGTGAAGGTTTTGGTAAAGAGCGAGTAAAGATACAAGCCGGAACTATGGCTTTTTTAGAGGACTTTACAAAGGAAATGGGTCAAAAGTTTGGTCAAAATCCTTACAGATCAAAAACAATACCTCTAATCAAAACATTAACATCAATAAACAATCAAACACTGGAACAGGAGGCAAAATATCACAAAAACAATCTGTTTCCCAAAAGGCCAACAAACGGACAGAACGAATATAATTATCAATCAGATGTTAACTATGAAAGCAATGTATCTGGTTCAAGTATTCCTATCCCCGGAATAATAGCATCATCTAAGTAGACTATTAGTAAGCGAGTGATCCTATGGGCTTTAAAACTAGAATATTACAAAAACCCCACTAGACATACAACTCAATATCGATGGCTCCGTTTAGCTAAAAGTTGATAAAATTAATAACCGAAGAATTGGAATGTGGAAAAATTGGATATTACGGTTAATGATCTTCCATTCCCTTTCCATGTGCTTTTTTACATGTTCTGACTGACTATTGAATAACTGTAGATTTTGTATCCCCTATTGTCTTGTTTGTCTCCGTTAATATGATGAACTCTTCTCCATCCGCTTAGATATCTACCTAGATGTTTCTCCATTACTAATACGTGTTCTTTAACATATGACCCCTTCTTTCTGGTCTTAGGATGTCCTTTCTGTTGAATCCACATATCCATAAAAATATCGATAACTCTTCCACCTTTCCAATGCCATACTGTTCACTTAGAAACACAAATTTGTTAGATTTGAAAAAATGATTATGCTTGAAATGTCTTGATCTGCCTTGACTGTCCTTCGAGTTAATCCATTCACCACATCCACATTCACACAACCTTTTATCAATTGTTAAACCAGAATCGTTACTTGGCCATATAAACTAAGTCGGATGTAATAATATAAACTTAAACTTTCACTATTAAGAAATCCCTGTAGATGTTCAACTAAATATAGATGGTAGCAGGTTAGCAAGAAAAACTAGTCAAACTGATGACAGAAGAACTGGGAATGTATGGATCTGGTTATTATGGATAACTATCACTAAAAAGTAATAGTAAATATTAAGTCATAATGCCACCTAACTTACCTCTCACATCTTTGGAAGGGTTGTGAGTAATGCATTCGTAATACCTACAATGAGAGGTAATAATTGTATAGGTTCACTCGCCATGAATTTATTTTAAACATTATTACCTCTCATTGCATTTTTTAATCAAATTTCATAGTAAAAGATAAGTGATAGTTCAACGAATAATATAAACCTGAAAATTCATTCATAAATCTAATTCAGTGGGTTTCGGTTTACAATGAGGGTAAGTTTCTGAAATTTCTCACCTCATTGTGCTTTCTAATTTTACATTTGCAGAAAAAGATAAGAGATAAACATAGTTATAGTAAAACCACTCAGAATCCATATACAAAAAATAGGTCTGAATTCGGTAGTATTCTAATCAGCTAACAATGAGGAGTATGTTTTGTTCATCCTTACTCCTCATTGTGTTTGTCATTTTCGATAATTACAGAAAAAAATAATAAGTAGTATAGAAATAATAGAGTCGCTTGATAGTATTCCATATATCAAGCGGTCTTATTTCAATGTGTTTCATAAACAATGAGGAGTGGGTCTAGGTTTCCTCACTCCTCATTGTTCTTTCCTATTTCATTAGTTTTGTCTAAAAGATGTCTAATCCCATTAAATATGGTTATACTATTCAGTTCTTGGAACATAGTTTTCTGTAACATTTTCTACAATACCAATTTACTTTATCCCAAGGTAAATGAAACCAATTAATGTATGATTTCTCATTGTGTTTTATGTTTACAGGTTTAACGTATGTCTTGTCTGTTCCACATGAAAAACAAACCCTATCAGACATATCCTTAAAATGATTTAATCTATATCTTTTACCTTTCATGTGAAGACTTACATGATATGCATTATTGAGGACCTGAAGGTTTTCTATTCTGTTGTCCTGTTTGTTACCATTCTTATGATGCACTACCTCTGATTTTTTCAAATACCTTCCAACATGTTTTTCCATTACGTTTCTATGTTCTCTGACATATCGATTTCTTTGTACATTAGGATGATCGGGTCTTAAAGTCATTACATATCCTGAATCGTTAATAGTTGTCCCATTATTCCAGTTTGCGTTCTTTTCTCCTAATGCCTGATGTCCTATTACATATTTTCTCAAATAACCCCCTGTCCTGATTTTTATCCGATTACTACATCCACATCTACAATAACCCAAAACGAACGAGTTCGATTTCTTTAAGACTATAACGTTCTCTAAACTCATAGCTAAACCGAGAATGAGTTAAAGAGCTATAAGCTTTCACTATTGTTCGGATTAGTTCTATTCCTAGTTTATTGCGGATGCTATTTCATTGTCCTCTCCAATTAAGTATGGATATAGCAAGCTAGGATACACCACTATAGGATATACCGCAGAAGAATTCAATAGTTATTGAGATACTGTTAACCTAAAGAGGTGGCAACCAAGAGTTCTCATCTATGATTTTACTGCTACTGAATTATTAGATGATTACAATCCCTTTGAATCATATGACAGAAGAATACAACATATTTCAAATCAAGAAGCCGGAGGATCTACTGGCACCTTTGCAATAGTAATGAGGATAGAGAAAGAAACATTGACCGTTCGAAGGTAGGAAATGCCAATAAAGTAATCATACAGATAGGTTAGCATCATCATGGTCCTTGGCATCTCATTCTATCTGGATGTGTTGAGGATTTCAAAGTACTAAGAGATGGAATAGATGGTCTGAAGTTATCACCAATATGCTTTCATAGCAATTTTTTTCCTGTACAAGGTTGAGAAAAGCAATGATGCATGTGAAATGAAATCAGGAATGAGCATACGAGAGATCATCTAATCCTTGTTGATGAATCTATTCCTAATTTGAATTCGAGTTGCAAATCATGTCAAATTTGTTTCACATACCACCGAACCAGATACTAATTATAGTAACGATGTTGATATACAATTAGAGGCAAATGGTTCCGGACTAAATTAATATACCGCATATTTTTGATTTTGCATTTTGAATAATTTGAAGAAAGTCGCCTCCATTCTATAATAGTAAGATCAATTTATTAATTATTTGTCATTGTAATAGAATGTGGGTAATGATAATAAGACAGCTGCAACGACAAATGAACAAAATAGCGCTCACGGACAGGTAAATGAAGTCAATATCGAGGAATAACCATCGGTGATAGAGTTAGCATCATTATTAAAAGGGGTTAAATACCCTGCTGCCAAAAACACAATAGTAAATTCTGTCTTGAGTGACAATACGGATAAAAACATATCGGAATTATTAAGACAAATAGAAGATAAAGTGTATAATAATGCACCAGAAGTCATAAGTGCGATAGACTTGGTAAACCGAGAATAATGTAAAAGACTATATTTGTATTTCGAAATTCATCGTCTTGCCAATAGCAAATAAATAATCATAATTATCGAAGTTTGTGGTGGCTTCAAGTTAGGTCCCATTTTGTTCACGAATTGCGATTACTAATTTACAGATAGAAAATGCTATGATTTACATTAATTGTCTAAATCTCTTGATTTTTTGATAGATAGTCGTACAGCCTAACGTTTGTTTTTATCATATTCTCTCCCATGAAAATGGATGGATGAGGGGTGTCGTCAAGGTGGTAAAGTAGGGATAATACTAGTTCATAGTAACTGTTGCGAGTTATATAATAGTTTTATCAACCTCTCGTTAAATCTCTTGTTTACTTGATTAAAGTCAACTGCACAAATGATTCAAAGAAATAACACAAAGGTTTGGCACCTATATAATCATTTGTAAATCTAAGTGTATACACATAGATAAATCCATCTTGGTAGGATCAGATTTGTGAAGAGGAAGAGAAAAACCCTTTGAACAAACGCCCTGTAGTAAATGTGGACATCTCAAAATAGAGCATTCAAAGGATTCCTCTCAACCTAATGACCATCACTGTCTTATTTGTAAATGTAGACATTTTTCAATCTAATTAATAGTGTTATATTCTAGGATAATTTTCCTTTCAATTAATAATTACTTTTTTCTTGCTGTGGTCTTATTGCCAGCTTATTCAATCGTAAAAAAATCATTGTCATAACATAAGAATATCATCTATACCAAGAAAATAACTGGAAGCATGTTTAGTGGCTGGATATAAGGCATCATACAACTTTATGTATATTTGATGATCGTCGTATGATATTAGAGATCCATAAATCCTTATCTGAGTTGACTGCCATAAGTATTTATGGGACAAAATTACAAGATTCATGAAATAATAATAATCCAATAAAATTATGACCATATCATATTAACTTAAAGGATATATGTAATTACGATAATGGTGATTTAATGAAACTGAATACAATATTTTTGTTGATTACAACTGGCGCTTTATTTTCTGTCTTTTAATGACGTTTAACTTCCACAAGTCTGTGTAATTGTGCCGGCGCTCAATCCATTAGTAATATGCGCTTTGTTTACCGATCGACAAATTATAAATTATTTCCTTCATTTAATCAACCAAATACAGATGGAACAGGTAATGCCATTCACTCTTTTTCCATGGTGATACAATGTCTTATGTAATTACCGGCGCTAATATCGGTGAAGGTCAACGCATCTAATCCATCTATTATTAAGAATATGAGCATTAGGATATTCTACAAGATCAGTTCCCTTTTTCCCAATGTATAATTTTCATCTAACTACAAATGAGGTTAGTTAAAGATGGTGTCAGGACCATAGAGGCAATTTTACTTCATGCCGATTTCTTAAGAACGATATAGAACATACAATGTCTGATTTAATCGGAAGAATACTTGATGGAAATATTTTTGTCAAAATATCAACTGTAGATCACCACTAGAGGTGAAATTGGGGGAATGGTGCGACCTGGATTTTTATTAAAATAAATACCACCCATTTTATTTAATTTAAGTTTCTGAATTTGTTTTAACCAAAAACATTCAAAATCATCAATTACGTTTAATCGATCTGATCTGTAAAACGAGTTGATCAACAACGCCTGCAAAATAAAAATAAAAATAAAAATAAATAAAAATAAAATATTTAAACAATGGTGATTTAATAATTGGTGATGAGAATTTAACATGTTTTTTATTGCTGTTTTCTTAATACCGGTATCACAATCTATATACTCCGACCACAGGTGGAGAATTGACCGAGTGGTGAATATCAGTATGAAAAAATACGACTGCAAATGGACGTGGGGTGAAGTAATGCAAACTTAACTGGTTTATTCAGTTAAAGGACCACAAGAATCAAACCTAGATAATTTTTAGCTACGTTTCTACTGCAAAAATCATGATTCTGGAGATTTAGCAACAGGAGGTGGATTCTTTGTGAGAGTAATGCTAATGTAGCAGCAATTGCTTCAGAGCGAATTGGTACCGATGAATAGAAAATAACAGGGTATGCCACTCTTCCATAGAACCAAATTCGGTAACTGTTCAAGCTGAGGTAAGATGTATCAGAATATTACCCCATAACTTTTTTAAAAAATAAAATTTCGTTTATTAAAAAAATATTTTTTTTGATTGAAAATTAAAAGTATAATAAATTCATATCCGTATGTAACGTTTTAGTCAATCATTTCATAAAATCCGGTCATCTTTTTTCAGCATCGCTAATAACTTTGGGATTACTATTATGGCTATTCAGGAGTTTCAAGTTCGAATTAGTAGGCAGACTATGTAGTAACC
>JARFXS010000236.1 GCA_029194465.1 Candidatus Nitrosocosmicus sp. | reverse complement strand
CCCATACCCTAGGTAAAATGAATATTGCTAGTCCGATACTTAAAATAGGATCTATTATTGTAATATTGGTTATTGCAATCGCTATTCCTCCACCTATCACGCCAATAGAACCGATGGTATCACTTAGTAACTCTAGACGTGCTCCTTTTATGTTTAGATCTTCTTCTTTATTATGATCTGAATGTTCTTTGTGTATAGAATCACTAGGTTCATCTGAATGCCCCTTTATGGAGAGTGATTTTTTAATACTGTTGTCATTGATTTTATTCCTAGTTCCATGATCGTGAATATGCTCGTCTCTTAGGAAATACATTCCTATGATATTTACAATTAATCCAATCACGGCTACTATGATCATAGGTAAACTTTGAATATCTACAGGTTCGAATATGCGCCTATAAGCTTCATAGATTATGATAATAGACAATAGCGATAATATTATACTGTTGAGAAGAGATGCTAATATTTCGGTCCTAAAAAAGCCAAAGGTATGAACTGGAGTCGCTTCCTTTCTGCTGTATATGGCGGCTATCAAAGCAATACCTATTCCAAAAGTGTCAGTAAACATGTGTCCAGCGTCTGCAAGTAGTGCCAAACTTCCTGTATAGAATCCTGCTATAACTTCTACAACAAGGTATGTAGAAATCAAAACTAATACAATTTTTAATTTTCTGATTTTTACATTACTCTTGATTATCTCTGTTGTATTATTATGCAAAAGGAATTTACCCTTTTATAATATCATCTTATATTTGTTCTAAAATATAAGAATGGGTAATACATCCCTAAACATCGAATCATTCCTGCGTATGCAACACTGAACGGACAGAATGCGATGATAGGTCTGACGAGTATTTCTGTCATCATTTTTCTTTAACCTCAAAAAATCCCATCCAACCTAAATCTGAAAATTCATTAATATGTGAATGAAACATGTATTTTCCAGAGTAAGGATAATTAAATTCTACAATCCCTCTATCCCCTTGTCCTAATGTGACTATATCATTAGTATAAGGAGCAGATTCAGATGTTCCACTAGGGATATACTTGTATATATTTCCATGCAAATGAAATGAATTTACCTGGTCAAACTCTAGCATATTGATAAGATATATTCTGTAGTTAGTATTCTGGTGGATGGAGATTGGATTATCCACATAATCAAAGGCCTTTCCGTTTACAGTGTAGACTTCATTTACGTGTTCAAAGGCTTGAGGCATATAATCTTCCTCGAATTCTTGGGGAGTTGGAATACGACTAGGTCCAACTCCTTCTTTTTCATAGTCTAGATCATAACCATTCATCATCATTACCATCTCAGTCATATTTTGTCTTGGAGTTTTAGGATCTATGATGAAAGCGCCATACAGGCCTTTGTTAATGTGCTGATCAATAGGTGTTGAATGACAGTGATATGGATATACACCATAAGGACCAGCTTTGAAAACATACGTAAAGTTTTGTCCAGGTTTTATAAAACCGCCAGGTCCATCAACTCCATCCATTTCTCCAGGATGTATGGAGTGCATATGTAATGAATGCGTTTTATTATTTTCTGTAGGGTTAATTACATTAATTTTGACCATATCTCCTTCCGTTACTCTCATCGTGGGACCAGGTATTGTACCGTTAAAAGTCCATGCTGGATTAAATATTAATCCATTACTTGCAATTGGTATGGAGCTATTTTCGTCTATGATCAAAGTAAATTCCCTAGTTGTATTGGTTTCATTGATTTTATTGTTACTGGTATTAATTAATGAATTTACGTGACCACAATTAAAAAACGTTAGATATTCAACAGAAGTTGGCCTCTTGTCGGTATCCGTGGTACAG
>JARFXS010000235.1 GCA_029194465.1 Candidatus Nitrosocosmicus sp. | reverse complement strand
CCTTAAATCTAACAAAAAAATGCAAATTCGGTTTATCTTGATAGAATTCAATATGAAATAATATTGCAATAGTTTCCTAGTCATTGTGGTCTATCAAACTTGTTATCATTTATCAATTGTGTAAAATATCTATCCCAGGCATTTCATCCCCAGCTAAAAATCTCAGCGTAGCACCCCCTCCTGTAGATACATGGGTTACTTCCTTCTCAGAAACCCCAGATATCTTCATGGCCTCGAGGGTATCACCGCCCCCAATCAAAGTCTTTACCCCTCTCCAATATGCCAATGCCATACTTACTGCAACACTTTTTGTTCCGTTAGAAAATATCTCTTTTTCAAAATATCCCATAGGCCCATTCCAAAAAATTGTACCCAAGCCATTGTTATGAATTTCAAAGCTGAACTTTTGAATTGTTTTGTCTCCTATGTCAAATCCCTTCATGTTTTTTGGAATATCCGCTTCTACAATATGGTATTGACTACTATCGTCAGAAGAAGCCACCTTATGGTCTACCGGCAGAATTATCTTTTCACTATGATCCCCTAAAGCTTTAGTAGCCCATGGTAAATAGTTTTCTTCAATAAGAGAATCCCCAACAGAATACCCTTTTGCTTTAAGAAAGGTATACGAAGCAGCCCCGCCTATGAGAACCTTATTAGCTTTTGGTAAAAGATGATTCAGAGCTCCAATTTTATCCTTGATCTTCACACCCCCAATTACCAAGGTAAATGGGATTGAGGGATTTTCTCTCAATAGAGATAAGTATTGTAACTCTTGGGCAAGATTAAAACCAGCAATCCTAGTGTCGAAATACTTTGCAGTTCCATAAGTAGAAGAGTGTTTCCTATGGGAAGTACTAAATGCATCGTTTACATAAATATCAGCGTAATTAGCAAGTTTTTCAGAAAAGACAGGATCATTCTTTTCCTCCTCAGAGTAGAATCTCAAATTCTCAAGTAATAACACATCACCATTTTTCAACCCATTTATCAGGTCAATAGTATCCTTACCTATACAATCATCTGAAAAAGTAACTCCCGCATTGAAGGAGGATAACATTTCACCCAGTTTTTTTGATACTGGTCGTAAAGAATATCTTAAGTCCTTGCCAGAAGGTCTGTCGAGATGGGATGCCAGAATAACTTTGGCACCCCGTTTTACTAAATATTCTATAGTTGGAATCGCAGATCTTATTCTATAATCTTCACTAATAGCATTATCTTTAACCTTTACATTAAAATCAACTCGAACAAAGATTCTCTTATTAAGATAAAACTGATCGTCAAAATCTGTAATGAATTTTATCTGTCCCATAAAAGAGATAAAAATTATTCGTTATAAAATATTTGTTGTGAAATTTTGCTACAAGGAAAATAATTGGATCCATCAGTTCAAGAACATAACCCATTTCCTTCAAAATTAGGACAGCATACTACGAAATGTATTGCAACAAATAGGTATAGCCTTGAGGTCCTCGGGCTTAGGGATGCATTCAAACCCTCGACCTTTCCCAGCCTTAAGACATTGAGGTATAGAAATGCAATGTTATTCGGGCAATAATCCTAGTACCTAAATCCAGAAACACCTGTAATTTTTAGCTTCAAATCAGGATATGGACAAAATCCAATAGAACGTTGTAAGGTCTTTGAAGGAAAACACAATTGTGAAGATCCGACTGGATCTGGTTAGAGATTAACAAATTGTAAATTATTTATCTATCCCAGTAATAAAACCTCGAAGACAATGCCTTTGTTTATCAAAAGGATCCAGGTAAGAGCTTAATGTTATATTTTATATCATGATATCGTATTGTTGGGCATGATAAGAAGCAAAACATAATCAATTCATA
>JARFXS010000234.1 GCA_029194465.1 Candidatus Nitrosocosmicus sp. | reverse complement strand
ATCCTATAGATATCGCATTTAATCCCTCTACTAACAAGGTTTATGTTACAAATGTTCTTTCAAATACTGTCTCTGTTATAGATAGTCGCAATGATAGAGTAATTAAAACAATATCGACTCCTATCTTACCTATAGAAATTGCAGTTAATCCTTCTACAAATAAAGTATACATGACTCATTTTAGTATCTTTGATTCTAATTCACTATCGATACTTGATGGAAAACAAGATGTTTTGACTCAGAGTTTTAATACCGGCGCGTTTCTGACTGGAATTGCAGTAAACCCAAATAATAACAAAATATATGTTGCAAATGCAGGTTCAGACACTGTATCTGTTATTGATGGTTTGACCACTAGACTTATTACTAAGGTATCAGTAGGGGATAATCCTATAGATATCGCATTTAATCCCTCTACTAACAAGGTTTATGTTACAAATGTTCTTTCAAATACTGTCTCTGTTATAGATGGCAAAAGCAATATGATTTCCGGAACAATAAAAGTGGAGAAAAATCCTGTTGGTATACTTGTAAACCATAAAGATAACAAGATTTATGTAGCAAACTCAGGAGCAAACAAATTATCCGTAATTGATGGTAAAACAAATAATGTTATATCGACCTTTAAGACTGGCAAAAATCCTCAGTTATTGACGCTTCATCCCATTGGATTTGGTGTAGTTCCTATAGTTTTAGTAACCAATTATGATTCAAATGAGGTATCTATGATCTTCCCTAGCTTAACAATATCTACTTCCTATAAGGAAAAATCCGAAAGTGTATCAAATAGCTTGGATATAGTAAAAATCGTAAATGAAGATCTTAACAAGCTGATTCTAGAAAAGATCGCAAAGATAATGCCTTCCATTCCAATAAATTAGGTGTATGTAAATGAGTAATACAAAAGTAGTGACAAGAATTTTTAATGCCATCCCAGAACCGGCATCGTTTAAGATCGGATTAATCATCCTGACTATTCCTTTGTTATTTACCATGTTTTTATTTTCATTTGAATCAAATAATTATGTAGTAGGTGGACAATCTACTACAGATTTACCTTGGATAACTGAGGAATGGATAGATCCTAATTATAAAGGTATCAACTTTGATTTATTTAAAGTCGTTATAAACTGCCAAGATTCTGACAATAATTGTGCTAATAATATTCTTACGGGTCAAGGAATAAAGGATGTCGCAGTATATGCAAGTCCTACTATTTTATGCGTAAATTCACCAGATGATCCATGTTATTATGGTAAGTCATCAAATATTATCTATTCCGGTGGAAACAAAGCTACCATAAAGGTACTTACAGATCCACAAAATACCGATGATCATTGGATGGTGGAATTATTCTATGTTGGTTCAACTCTAAGAGCAAGCTTTACAATCCAATTTGGATGTAGTAGTCAATGTCAGATAGCAAGCACTGGTATTGTCACTTTGAATCTCCAAGATAGAAAATCAGCATCAGAATTAATTGTTAAAACGAAAATAATAAATGATCAAGGCGGCTCGGCTCGTCCTTCTGATTTTAATACATACTTGTATCATAGGTTTGATTGTGGAATAGGTCTTTGTGGAGTTAATCAAAAAGATCAAATTCAACTAGGGAAAGAAGATGGATCTGTTTATAAATTAAAATAATGCCGATTGCACAAAGCAAACCTTTGATGATGCTTGAAGGAAAAAAAGCAGCTATGAAACCCATTTTGAATATACTGAAGATAACTTGAATTAATCCTGCAATTAATACGGCAGTCAGAAAAGCTTCAAAAGAACCTAGAAGTTGTATTTGAGCGGCGACAATGGCTATTAATCCAGCTGCGGGCCCACTGACGCTTGTGCTCGAGCCGCTGATCATTCCCAC
>JARFXS010000049.1 GCA_029194465.1 Candidatus Nitrosocosmicus sp. | reverse complement strand
CAATAATTACTAAGATACTTGTCGAAACTTTGATATTCAATTACTTTCCATATCCTATTAAAGTTACTATGATAGATGATGCAATCCAACTTGTAAACAAAAACGTTGAGAGAATCATTGCCATTGCCTACATTACACTCTTTTTTATCTGAATTGAAATATAATTCATCATTGTGTGTATTTTATGGAGGGAAATATATAGTTTTTGGGAACAATATTCTAACGGATAACAATTTATCAAAAGTTGCATCAAATGTATTCAATGTATTCAATGTAATCGTTCTAATTTATTAACACCGGAATCATAAGAAATATTTCAGTGAAAATTCAGTGAATGTAAAATTATTGACAATATTTGCTATTGTTACTTCAAGCGGACTACTAGCATCGAACATAGCCTCAGTGTATCCAACGTTGACAGCATTTGTAAAGAGAGACAAGTGCATTAGCTCTGATGGCAATAGTGGACCTGTAAGTACTTGTGATACCGATAAAAAATCTAGTTTTTTTCAAGTGACCCAAAGCGAGTATGCAGAGAATCAGCTGTCAAATGAAGCAGCGCTCAAACAGGTTTTGTAGAATTTGGGAATTGGAAGAAACTAAATTTGATTGGCACATAATGATATTTTTTAAATAGAAAGGTATAGGTATCAAATTCACCATGTGTAAAGTTTTAGCTAATTCTAGAACCGGTTGATTTGACTCATTACTTCACCTTTATCTTGATAGATATCGTTGTATCATCATATTGAGTTACAAAATCTACAGAATCATGAATATATCCAAGAAACTGTATAAACATTTTGTTCCAAAAATAAGAGCAATTCGCTCCCAAATTATGTCTTATCACAATCCAGAATGCATCAGAAGTATTACTACCATTAGTGCCTCTGATAATATCACTATGGTTAAGGATCGTGCTCATTTCTCTCCTTTCTTTATACCTGCTATCCTTTGTAAAATTGCTGTTTGAGATAATCCTTGCATCTGTTCCCAAAAGATATTTGGATACTTTAGCAATAACGTCTAATGTCGTTTGCAAATTTAGGTCGCCCCATATGAGCTGGACTACATGTTTAAGTTCTAATGCCCATTGGTCAGACAATTCATCTAAATTATTGTGGCTAGTAAAGGAGAATAATGAATTCAAAGCTTCCTTTGGTATAGAAACTTTTTCGGTAGAAGACAATGGAATGAAATATTCTGTTTGAGACTTGATCACAGAGGTAATGTATGCACTTACACTCAATCCTCTATCTTTAGCAAAATTATCCACAATTCTAAAATCGGTTTCGCTAATTCTTAACGTAATGACTTTGTCTTTTTCCTTGGGCAATTTTCAACATCCCTATCATATATAGTCATTGTTATATTTTAATTTCATTTTAGTTTATTAAATAGTGGTATATATTGGATATTTATGGATATTAGTGGCAATGAACACCGGGATTGTTCTTAATTTTGATCATTAATGGAGAAAAAGCGTCTAAAGTTTTGAGAAATAAATCTTTTGAATCATTTCCTTTCAATATAATATACTTAATAATCCTTATCTATTTCATCATTCTATATGCACTAGAATCCCTTTTAAAGAACCGATATCGGCACGAATCCCCCCGCGTCCAAACTAGATGATTATATAAAAGGTAACACAAATTACAAGACTTGCCTTATGAGGTAGTTTATCCAATAACACTCTAACCAATTATAACGTGTGTGGAAAGTATCTCAATAAATGTTGGAGAGAATTTATAAAATAATCTAGTTGAATGAGTTGTCCTTATTCTTTTGTGGTATAACATCCTGAAGAGACTTGAGAGATCCAGTAACCTGGGCCTTCATACCAAAATAATGTATATGTATCTCATTCTTAAGTTGTGCCTAATTAAGGGTTGCATTTTCACTTTTTACATACTGGTAAATTATGGTATTGGTATTTCTACGGCTGTTGTCTGGATTCTATATCCACATTAACATCTTGTTCAGTAGTGCCCATGGTTCCATTACATGTACTAATGTTAGGATTTGTTTGTTGGCAATCTGTTGAAGTAAATGTTACTGTGTATATTCCAGGTGTTTCACTAGTGGTTGTAACAACTACCTGATAATTAGCACCAACAGGAACTACGAATGTATCAACAACTGGATCGCCGTCCAAATTATATGTTATTGATAAATCATTTGTAGTATCTGTAATTACAACCTTAGCCCTATCTTCATCAGACTGTGGGTCAAAATCACCTTCAATGGTAAACATGTTCCTAGTGAAGGTTCCCTGATTTGGGTCAGGTGTTGTAGGAGGTTGATTTCCTTGAGGTAAACATGCTTTCAATATGTCAGTTACTAAACCTTTGATATTGTTATTGTTATTACCTTGATATGTGGGACATGATTTCCTTATGGAATCAGATATGTCATTATTATTTTCTATTGTTGCAAATGTTGCAAATGCGTCGTTAAGAGATAAAGAGGACGATGATGTATTAGACGTTATTACAACACTCGATAATAATGCAACAAGATAGAGTGAAATGATTTTTAAATTTCTCATATATCGAAGTTTGACAATGGCAATATAATGGATTATATCAATTATAATTGTCGATTTTGGCACAACAGTTTGACCAATTTATCTCAAAAACACCTATAGGAGAATAGAAAAATAATAGATGAGTTCAACAAAACGAATTGGTTCTAGATATTAATGGGATTATTGATTATTTAGTTTTTGATCTAATTCTTAAGATCCATTCATAATTCTTTAAATTCAACTGCAGTATCTATGGATCAGATGTATGAAAGTCGGAAGTTGGTTTGAAGGACTATCATCTTCCCCGAAAGCCAAGAACAAAGTTCTAATTATCATTGCAGCCATGATCATATCCGTTCTCATAGACTCTCAGATCGGTATTATCGCGGATTTTATTCCCGACTACATATCTTCTTTGCCCGGGATCCTACTATTTGTGTGTTTGACAATTTTTCTAATTTTATCATCTTTCTATATTATTTATCATGTTAAAAGTATCGAAAAATTGACAGAGGTAAAATACATTCATTTTAAACTAATCTATTACATAATAATCACATCGCAAATCCTGATTGCAATAATGTTAACTTCCGTTGTTGTACAGATTGCAATATTTCAAATATATTACACTGCATTTCTATACGTTATTCACATTATCAGTTACGGAATTTGGGTTGGTATCTTGGGATTGTTGGCAAGGGCGTTCATATTATGGTATAAAAATTTTGATAAGAATAGCATGATCCTGATATTTGCTCTTGCTATGATCGCCTATGTTGCAAATGGGTTATTCGGTTTGATGTATGCTTTGGATATATTAACACAGCAAGAACCGATCATCTCTTTAGGTGATGTTGCATATTTTCCTGAATTTAGTAGTGAATTTATAGGAAGTCAGATTAACCTTATTAACACTAGTTGTTCTGTAACTGCATTTATCTTAACGTGGATCGGCAGTGTAAAATTGCTATATGGATATCATCTTAGAATTGGGAAACTTAAGTTTTGGTCTATAATGATTGTATCCCTTATTTATTACAATTTAGAGTTTCCACTTTTTGCACTTGGCTATTTTGATCCAGTCGGTGATGCAAATGCTTTCTTGAATATTCTCATATTCTCTTTTGCAGGAATTCTTTCAGGCATCATATTTGGAATCTCTTTCTTATCAATAGCAAGAACTCTGAAGGTAGGTTCTGTAGTCAGAACTCAGTTAATGTTGACCGCATTCGGATTCATACTTTTTTATATCACAGGATCTGCTAATGCTACTCAAGTTGCATATCCGCCATTTGGTCTACTTTCAATTTCTCTTATCGGATTGTCGTGCTACCTTATTTATTCGGGATTATATTCATCCGCCCAAATAGTTTCTCAGGATAATTCACTTCTAAGATCAATTAGGAAGTCAGTCACAGAACAAGCCAACTTTCTGGGCGGTATTGGTACTGCTCAAAGAAATAAAGAACTAGAATCTAAAGTGTTGACTATTGCAAAGAATCTAGAGGATGAAATTGAAGAGGCATCGGGAATAAGAACGTCACTGAATGATAATGAAGTGGTCGATTATATACAATATGTTATTAAGGAAATCCATGAAAATAAGAAATAGAAAATAATCTTTTAAATCGACTAATTTTCCTCGATCTCTGTAGGACTCCATAAGGGACTGTATTCAACCTTGAACCATGTCCCTCCTCACGCCTAGACCGTTACTAAACATTATTCTAAACAGCCGGACCTTTGCCTCCGCAAAGACAACTAGGTCAACATACTCAGTTTTGTGTGGTATTTTCGTACAAAGCTATGTTGAATTTTAATGGAAACCAAAATATTTCTCGTAAAATGTGTTCGCAATTTGCAACTTATGGTTAATAGAAATTATTATTCAAACAACTGTATAATAACTTTTATTTTCTGTCTGGTGTTGAGCTAGTCGACAAATTAACATAAAACTTGTCTATAAAGATTTCTTTTTATAATACAATATTTCTTCGGTAATCATGTCAGTTGAATCCAATGTTGATCAAAATAATGTTTATAGTTTCCTCTATATTGATATGTATAAATCGTCAGACCCTTCACTATCACCAAGCACTCAATTAATAAAAATTAAAAGGTTGATGGAAATACTAAATGAAGAATCAGATGCATTAAGAACAAAATACAATACAGATATTATAACGTACAAAAACTTTACGGGAGATGGGGTTGTAATAGCATTTACTAAATTAGAGTGTGCTATAGATCTAGCCATAAGAATTTCCAATAATTTGGATCTGGGTAATAGTGGAATCGCCGATGATAAAATGAAAATTTTTGTACGTGCAGGCATTGGTTATGGGAAAGCCATTTCATTCTCTAATCCATTTACTAATAAAATGGATCTCTGGTCGCATGAACTGATTCTGTCAGCTAGAATGATGAATTTAGGTGATCGAGGACACATAATATTTACTCCTGCAGCAAGGAGTCAAATCCCATCAGCTGAAGGAAAAGATATATTGACCAACTATGAATTATCTGATGGCAAAAACCTGTTTACTCCTTACCTGCGAGAAATCAAATGGATGGGACAGATCCCCGTTTATTCTTTTCATGGAAGCATTGGAAGTTATCAATTCGGAACCAAATTAGGACCTCTAGATAAGCGCTCCTTGATTGACAAGGCTTTTGATCCTTTTGTATTAGATACCGATCAGAGTTCTACACCTGGTGAACTACAGGAACCTCTTAAAGAATATCTAGAAGAAATATTGTTAGATGAAGGAAAAAACCTCCATGAAATATCAAAAAAAGGCGGTGAAATGTCTGAGGAAAGAGTGAAAGTTCTATACAAATATTTCTTTGAAAAAGGAAGAAAGTATGACGGTACTACAACATGGCCATTGTCCTTCTTTGAAGAAATAGACAAGTCTTATCTAACGGAGCAAAAGAGAGGACGAGAAAAGTTAAATGATGAGGAAAAGAAGGACAATTTCAGATTTCTAATCCAAAAGAAGTATAGACTGGATAGTGATATCTGGAGTGAACCATTAAAGACAAAAGATATTATTAAATGGCACCAAGATAATGATGTTAACTTAATACTAGTTGATCCAAAACTGGCATTAGACAAACGTAAGGAGAGTGATTTAATTAGGGATAACGAATTATATGATACTGGAATTTGGTACGATAAGTTTATTCTTGAATTTGGCAAATTACATACTACTTCAAATGAAGAGCTATATAAGCGAAGCATATATTTTACCGATTCAAAGAATAATCAAAAATACTACAACAATTGTGTTCAATATATGAACTCACTAAAAGGACTAGCTAATGAAGGGAAATCGACTAAAATTGATATGAATTATTATGATGAAATGATCAAACGACGACCAACACCTATTTTTAGCAGTGATTTTGTAGATGCATGGGTACCAGAACTTTTAGATATAACTTATCACTCAAAAATGGATGAAGTCGTATCAAATATCTGTGACAAATACATGCATGAAAAAGGAATTCATAATACCTCTGACATTAATATTCTTGATTCAGCTGGCAGATTTGGGTCTCTCTGTTGGCTCATGTATGAAAAGGGAGTTACTAATGTAATGTATAATGAACCAGAATCCTATATTTACGAATTTACAAGAAAGAGATCTAACAACCCATTTGATCTGCTAAATATAAGTTGGTTACAATTGGCTAATAAGTTTGAACCATTGGCTAAAAAATTCGATATTATTGTTGGATTGGGAAGTAGAATATCCTGTGCTGAAAGCTATGAGCAAGTTCAACAATATATCGAAAATCTAAAATTGATTCTGAAACCTGGTGGATGGCTCATTTTAGATCTTCTCAATCTATTTGTTATATCACCAAAAAATAACAAAAGAAAACACACTTCTAGATTTAACGAATCCTTTTTTGGATCTAATACTATGAAAATTGAAAAGATTACTACAAAGAAAAATAGCAAAAAGATACTCGATATATCGTTTAAGAAACAACAACAAAAGTCCTCCTCCATAACCATGATTCCTTTAAAGATTGAAACTTTGCTACAACTCGTCCGTGATACAAAACTCAATAGGATAGAAACATGCGAAGAATACATCTCGTTAGTAACTTCAAATCTGAATAATTCTCCAATTTATGTAATGGTATTTGAAAATACTGATTGATGTTTTCATCCTAGTAAATTAGCACAATCAATTAATGACCTGTAGAAACATAACTAGAGGAGAAGAAATGTTTTCTATACTGAGAGCTGTTACCAAGAGTCCAAACTCGCTCACCATTTATTTGGTAATAATGTATGTATAGTTTGCCCCTTATTGTAATTTTTGACGTCTTACCTTCTACATGCTGATCAATAGCCTAAATGCTCTCTTAGAAAATCATTCATTTTGGATAATGCTACCTTTGACTCTGGAGCTGAGATAGGCAGGTATACTTTTTTGACTCTTCTATCTCCCATTTTTTGATATTTTGCAAGCCTCTTAAATATACGAAAATCGCTCCAATAACTATATTACAGAGCTCGAGTTATTCAAGAAAATATGGATGTCAATCCCGGTTACAACTGGAAGAATTGTGACGTCTTTTATGTATCAATAACAATTACTGCAGTATTTTTGATTGCTATGTTAGTTTCAATTATCAGTGAATCCCCTTTACATCAAAACACAGCAATTGCTGAAGCGTACGCTCAACCCTATGTTGAGACTGTAAAGAATAGAAATCTAACTATTGATCTTGATAATGGATTAAAGACCAACGCTCAATTAACTTTTCCTGCTATTGGAAAAGGACCATACCCCGGTGTAATTATCTTTCCGGGGGCTGGTGCTGGTTCAGTAATTACGCCGTCATATAGCAAGGTAAAATACTATGGACATTTAGCCGAGTATCTCGCAGAGAGAGGATATGCCGTTCTTAAATATGACAAGAGGGGTGTAGGGCCGTACCTCACGATATCAGATAGTAATGCATGGGGCAATCTTACATTTGACAATCTGAAGCATGATGCTGAGAAGGCTTTATCAGTACTATTACAACAACCTGAAGTAAATGCAACTAAAAAGGTTACTTTGATTGGACACAGTGAAGGTACAAACTTCCCTCCAAGAATTGCCGCCGAAAACCCTGATAAAGTCAGAAATATAGTCCTAATGGCGCCAGTAGCTGAAAAATGGACTGATATTATATATTTCCAGGAAGTCGCTAATCCTATTCTTTATGCTGAAAACATATTAGATAAAGATCATCCTGGACAGATATCAGTGGCGGAAGCATCAAAAGATCCTATCTTTCAGAAGTTGGTTGGTGGTAACCTAACTCAACTTCTTCTTAACCCGACTAACGTTACTGATAATAATGGCACCGGTATATTGCCTGAACAAAAAAACAACACGAATGATGACTTGATTAGTATTGAGGGTGTGCTAAAGCCTGCACTTGTAAGAGGATATGAAAATGATACGTCTCCAAATGCCTCACAGCTGTCGGAGAAATGTATAGACATCTACGGTTGCCCTAGTCTTGGAAAATCTTTTTCTGCTCTCCCTAGCGTCATCGGCATGATAGGGAACGTATCTTCAAATATTGGTGTCCTTATACTAGAAGGACAAAATGATAGCCAAACCCCTCTTCAACAAGCATTGTTATTACAACAAAGATTAACAGAAGCAAATCATCCTGACCATCAAATTATTGTCTATCCAGATCTTGGACATAATTTTATCCCTAGCAATCAATGGGTATCTTCAGGTGGTCCTCAAATGGAAGAATATGTATTACAGGATATATATGAATGGCTTTCCTCTCCATTGAGACAGAAATAGTCTTCTCTATTGCCTACAGTAGTCATTAATAATGTGACAGGTATAAACCAAATTCAAAATGGTTCTATAAACTGAAACCTATTTTGATTAACATACCTTTACTAAATGTACTGAGCCCCTTTGTCTAAGGGAATCTTACCCTTTGGGTCCACCTTTTCAAAAAGGTTATCTCTGTGTTTGAATCCAGAATAGCGAAACCTGTTTTAAGAACCAGTATCGACGTGGATGTCCAAGCGCTCAAACCAAATAATACTTTATATGATAAAGATATTAGGATCAGCATCAAATTAACCCTTCCTCCAAACACTCCGTTTAATAGAGGAGGAGTATTAAAACAATAAATTAATAATAGCAAAGAGTAACTGCAAAACGAATTCGAATGAATTAATCTTGCGCGGGGATCAGGTATGAATCGCGCTATTTGAATCCTCGATCCCTCTATCTCAAATTTATCAGCCAAGGTTACGGATTGATAGACCATGTTAATTTTCACACAAGATTACACCCTCTTTATATACTTCCTCAAGTGAAATTGGTTATGTATATTGATAGTAAGATAAGAAAAGATTATCTTTTCATTGCAGTAGTTATATCGACTCTAATTTTATCGAGTATGACTGTGATCAACGGCTTTACTAATGTTACATATGGTCAAACAAATGCTACCCAGGCCAATCCAACAAGCAATGTTACTTCAAATATGGTAAACATACAAGATATTCCATTACAAAAAGTCCGTGTTGGAGATATTGAAATGGCATACAAGATGTTTGGTAAGGGAGACCCCATTATACTTCATAATGGTGCAAATGATGGCATGGATGCATGGGACCAAGCCTTTCTTACTCGTCTAGCGTCAAATCACACAGTAATTATGTTTGATAGTCGTGGGATTGGAAATACTGCATCTGGTATCGAACCATATTCAATACAATTACTTGGTAATGATACTGCTGGTTTAATGGATGCTTTGAAAATACAAAAAGCAAACGTTCTTGGATATTCTATGGGTTCATACATAACTCAACAATTTGCAATCACACATCCTGATAAGGTTAGCAGTATTACGCTAATTGCTGGAACCTGTGGTGGAAAAGATCATGTACCTCCATCAGATGAGTTTATCCAATTACAAGAGGGTATTTTAAATAAATCTCTAAATAATATACCACTTTCTCAGTATGAAATGAAGTCTCTTGTAAATGCCTCCCAGGGATCAGGATGGATAAAACTGCATCCTGAATCCCTTGATCTTCCAGAAAGCATGACATTCCAACAAATGAAACCTGGACTTTCATCTGAAGCAATGGACAATCAATATAAAGGTGCAAAGGCTTGGGTGTCTTCCGACTGGAATGGGGCCTGTGACGACCTTGCAAAGATAGACAAACCCATGTTGGTCATAGCAGGTACAGACGATAATGAATTAGTGCCTCATGAAAATTCTTTGGTCATTGCAAGTAAAGTTCCAGGAACATGGCTTGTACAGATAAAAGACGCTGGTCATGCCATAATGAATCAATATCCAGATGAAGTTGGTATGGTATTGCAAACATTCCTATCTACTATAAAACAATAGGTGGCCAAGCAGGAAAGGAGAATCCGATATCAATTTTATATGCAACGTAGACATGTGAGATCGAATTAATCTCAAAAAAAGTGCGAAGTGCGGGATTTGAATCCTTCTCTATTGGCTAGTGTCAAAATTAACTTTGGATTCTAATCAACCTTGAACCGTATCCCCAAGCGCCTAAACTACCTGATACTATATATAGTAAACACATATTGATTCGGATTAAACCTCCTCCAATCCCTTGTATCAAATTAATGCTAGATTGTTTTTTACCTTGAAAGAGATCTCCACAAGTCGTAAAGATTTTTCACATTCTACTCATTCAATTTTAGATATTTACGTTATATTTTTAAATAATTCAAACTCGAGATTACAAATGGTTTATTGCAAACACTTTGGAAAGGAATTCTTCATGAATGAAATTATTTATTGTCTATCTTGTGGAAAACCCCCAAGCCAAAATCAAGAATTAACTCAGGCTTTGGTTGTAACTCAATAAAAATCCGGGAACAGCAGTTTTGATTGCACTCATAGCAGGGTTCTTCAGATTTCAAGGAATTGGACACATGTATATAGGTAAAACTGACAAAGGCATTGACATATTATTAGTCGGATGGTTACTGGTTATTTATACCGTCCCTTTCAAATTAGCAGGAATAATACTCATGACAATAATATTAGGAATTATAATCTTAGCATATTGGATTTGGCAATCTTATGATGTAAACAAATTAGCCAAGTATCATAATGAATATCTTATAGAGAATGAAAAGGTCCTTGGTAGTCTCATGTATAAATAGAAAAGTTAAGTTTTTCTTATGATTTCAGTTTAGTGGTGTTTCAGAGTCGCTATCACTCGGCTCCAAATCAGAACTATCTACTTCATTATTTGTAGTTGATTCTTCTGTTGTTGTTGTGTCAGATAAATCTTCGTCGGTCTGGGGTGAGAAATTAGATTCTTGTTGAGAATCACTTTGGGGGTCTTTGTTTACTGTTCCTTGTTGACTTGTTGGTTTGCACATTTGGATACACATCTCTGTTCCTGGTGGACATGGAGAAAGACATGGTTCATTTTTATCACTACTATTTTGACTTTCATGAGGTGTTTCTATCTCACTTTTTGGTGCGGTAATCGTATTGTCGTTACCATCTAAGTTTGGCGATAAAGACAAGGGTGGAGGAGACTGATAGTTACAAGGTGCTGCAAAACATTGAACATTGCCAGATTGGATAGGACCCGATTGATTTAATGTTGTTGTTGTTTGGCTAGGAGGATAGTTACAAGGTGCTGCAAAACATTGAACATTGCCAGATTGGATAGGACCCGATTGATTTAATGTTGCTTGGACAGAGCCTAATTGTGTCCATCCAAAGGAAGTTCCTACAAAAGCACCAATTAAGAGAACGGATAATATTAATAATTTTTGCAATGTAGAAAATTTTAGTTAGAACCTATATAAGTATTTGACCATCAAATAGGGACCATTGAAAGTATGTAATGCTGAGATACATTATGAAAAAAATGTTCACTTTATTGTTTGAGGATAAGTTCTCCCCCAGTCCTGTAATATCACCTGAGGATATTCAAAACACGTGGTTAGGTCATCATTTAGTACTGAAACTAGAACCCTCCTCCTAAGTCTAAAGAATCAAATCCCAACCTTATAGATCATACAAAATTTAGAGTCAATCACCTTAGTTATTTAAATACTAATTAATAGTCCTTACTGGAATTTGAATAAATATTTATAATGCTTATTGATTATGCAAATTATATCCAATGATTCAAAATACCGAAAAATTATTAGTATTGGCTAAAAATAAAAAAGGAGAGACTTTTAGTATTCCAACAAAACAGCGAGCACTAGTTTTGCAAGGAGGAGGAGCATTAGGTGTGTATGAAATAGGGGTATTACAGTCAATATGTAATCACTATCATAACAACATACATCAGGAAGAGAAATCAAATGATGAAAACAACAACCGTAGCGGAGAACAGCAGCAATTGTTTGATATAATTGCTGGAGTATCAATTGGGGCTATCAATGCAGTATTCTTAATAGATTATGCATTAAAAAATAATGGTAATTGGCGCAATTCCGCATCAAAACTCAGAGAATTTTGGAATAACTTTAAAGCATATACTTTTGCTGAGTTAAACCCTTGGTTTGAGGCCACTTGGAATAATTATAGGATTTTAAATAGAGGTCTTGCAACAGCAGAGGCGGCAAGAAGATATTGGTCTTTTTATCAGTTAGCATGTTTAACTCCCCCTTTTGGAGGGATATCACCTAACCTGTGCACCTCAATATATCAAACAGATACCAAGTATTTTAGTCAACTAAATAACTTTCTTACATATGATTACAGACCTCTAATGAAGTTGATGGAAGAAAATATCCACTATCCAATCAAAACAGATTTTGAAAAAAATCAACCTAGATTGTTGTTACTGTCAGTAGATGTCAAAGATTGTTCCACATCGGTGACATTTGATAGTTATCGAAGTTACAAAAGCAAATGCGATGTATGCGATAAGCAGTTGGAAGAAAATAGATTATTGGCTAAACACATGATAGAGCACATCAAAGATCTTGATAATGAAAATAATGATATTGATAAAAACACTATCGTAAAAAGCATTCCTACCAATTCTGATAGTTTTAATAGTGACACTAATCATGATAAAAATACTAGCACAGATGATCAAATATGGATCTCAATTTATGGTGATGAAAATGGTGAAAACAGAAAACATGTAGTATCTTACAATGGCATCGACAATGATATTTTGATGACTAGCTGCCTTTTCCCATACTCAAATCATCATACAAGTTTGTATGATTTAATCACAAAAGAAAAAAGAACCTTTTGGGATGGAGCCTTTGTAAGTAATACTCCCTTGAGGGAACTTTTACAAAAACATAAGGATTTTTGGACAAGTTATTTTGAAGCAAATGAAATAGAGTATGATAAAACCGGAGAACACGATATTGAGGATTACCAAAACCAAAAAAACGAACGATCTTCACAAACATCTATTCCAAAAATACCTGACTTGGAAGTATTCATAGTTAATCTTTATCCTGCACTGGAGACACAAGATGTTGCCATACCTGAAGATAAAGATAAAATTGAAGACAGAATAAACGATATAAGATTTCATGATAAATCCATATACGACGAGAAAATTGCTCATCTTGTAACAGATTATGTGGATTTAACAAGACGACTGATAAAATTAGCAAAGGATACTGGAAAAGTCAGTAAGGATGATTTAAACGAGGTCTTGGGAATACCAGGAGAATCAACAACAAGAGATGTTAAAAAAAGGAGAAATTTATCAAGTCTTATAGAGAACAAGTTCAAAGTTAAAGTCTTTAGAATAGATAGACAGGATGATGAAAACACAGTCTTTGGAAAGGCAAGTGACTTTACCCCAACGACCCTAGAAGATTTATACCAAAGTGGGCTAAAGGATGCAAATGAATGGTTTACCAATTTTTATAAAGTTTGATACATAAAAACATTAAATACTTTGAAAGAAAAACGGGCCATAAAGCAAAGACAATAATCAATTACCAATAGGCATCTTCTGTAATCCAATGTTGCTTGGGTGAGTGGGCAGTAAGAACTCCTTTTCCCCTTCATTTCGTTACTTCTCATATAATGTGTTGGATTCAATCTTGAACCGTATCCCCACGCGCCCATACTCAATGTTCAGTTATATAATAGTGTTCAAGCATGACGAAGGTAGAAAGAACTTTAGTTCTAAAAATATTCGCCAGATGGATAGAACTAATTTAAAGAATTATCCAATTTAGACTATTAACAAAAATAATGTTTTATTAGCCAGATAAATATAATATTTCTGTATATTCTTTGAATCTACCTTCACCCGTGGGGATACCGGTTGGTTTCGTAAAGATCTTATCTATACTGTTTATCCTTGTCTTATTTCATCATCCTTGTCAAGCCTTTTCTTTAATTACAAATACGTCTGTTGTCAAGAATAATTATTGGATAAGTGAAAGAGATAATTTGAACATGAGTCTAAGACTTGAACCGCAAGTGCCAATTATCGATCAAGTTACTAGACTAGCCTTTGAGGTAAGAAACCTTAATGATTCTACACCAGTTAATAACCTGAATACAAAGGTCACTCTAACAGATCATGATGGGCGAGTGTATAAATTCGAAAATAAATCAATTCCCCTATCTGGAGGTCATTTTTCAGTTGATTATATTTTTCCAGATGATGGCGAACATAGAATAATTTTGCAGCTATATAAGAATACTACCCCGTTTACCGTAAGTTCTTTTGATTTGGCAATACCTCATTCGGTAACCCAATCTGAAAATGAAAAATTATTAAATCCATTTATTGATTTTTTTGATTCAATTTTCTAGAAAATTGATTGACATTGTTAGTATAGGGTAAGTTTGTCAATTGAATAATTTATTAAACAAGTAAAACTGTTATTTGAATATCTGAAAACTAACACTTGATTTCAGGAGTAGGAAATAGTCTTTATAATATTGTGTTTTATTTTTTTAGTATGTAGATTCTATTCAATCTTGAACCATAACCCCACAGGCCCAAACATACTGTTCTATTATATGACAATGATATTGTGCTCTCCAGGATTTTTAACTTTTTCCCAAAACTCATCCAATTAAATCGAATCTGTCCTATCTTGAAGTGTGTCCCCACGGATGTATGCAAATGGAAACAAGATACTTTGTCTCAAAGATTAAAAAGCTCTAATACAAGTTATTTGATTAACGTAGTTATGACCTGATTATCATATCTTACTCGGAACATCTTAATGAGTACAGGAACATCATTTAGTGAAAGACAAACGACTCTTGACTTTATCAAAATTACTTTGTATCATTACTATCACTATTAGTATGTCAGACTTTGATGAATCCACTATTTTCAAAATTGAGAACTATATCTTAACCATCTGATTATATTACGTGATGTGGAAAATGTATTAGAGACTAAACAATGAGGAAGGTTCAGAAATTACTTATTGTCAATGATCTAGCGATATTTGCATTGTTAATTTTATTAGTTATTGGTTTTTTGTCCTATGATTATGATTTGTTTGGAATGAGTGAATCCATTATACCTATACCGAAGGAATACAAAGTTTACTTTGAGGTTGTCCCTTGGATCCTGTTTTCATTGCTATCCATAGATCTCTTTATTAAATATCTATATGTAGATAAAGATTTGAATTATTTTTTAAAAAAGTATTGGTTAGATATTCTTTTGACTATTCTTATACCCGTCTTATTTCCTTTAAAATTTTTCAAGCCATCTGTAAAAATTTACAAATCAACTAAATTTGTAAAATCTGGTTATAAAATATTTCAGAAATATGATAAAATTTTTAAGTTAAAAAAACAATGATTGTAACAGTCTCCCCATTGAAGATAATATTATAACTTAATGAAGCATTATTTCTTTATCGATTACCAGAAAATAAAATACCACATGCAGATTATATATTAGAATCCTACTACCACTGGGAACTTAATTCCCTCTGGCCCCTTATAGTATTAATTGTCAAATGGGAATCTAAAATAGGCATATCATATGCGAACATGAAACTGTTTATTTCATAAAGCCTCTAACTGGATCTGGAAGCCAAGCCCGTTCTTCATCTTCTGGTGGCTGATTTCCGGCAACTGTTGTGATCTTTATCGCGCGAACTTTTAGTCATACCTTGCTGTCAAAATGTAAGTTCAACTCTGACTGATTAGGTGTTAGGACCTTTTTAGAACCGATATCAGCACTAAGCCCCACGCACCTTAACTTACTGTTATGTTATCTGGTAATGATTATCAATTCAGATCGTATCTTGTATAGTTTGTTATCATCCACTGCTCAGGAAGAATATGACAATCAATAAGAAATTATTTAACTTCTAGAATTTGAGAGGCATCAAAATAATAGTTAAAGATTAATAAAATGCTCTTTAGATTTGATTGGAGTATTCTATTTTAAGAATGCATTTAATGCATCGGTTGCTCTCTGTGTTAATGATGAGTCAGATGAGGTAGAATTATCGGATGCTGATTCTGACATATTATCTGTTCTTTGACTATTGTCATTTCCAGTGAGTAACCTTGTTGCATGATCTTTAAGACTGGACAGGTCCTGGGCTAATGCCATTTGGCCCAATGAAATGCTTGCTAACGAGGTTGTCAACACAAATGACAGCACAAAACATGTAAAAACAGAAATTTTCTTCATTTTTTTTCAAATTGTATTGTTTATAATATTATATAATGGGTATAAGATTGTGGCTCGTTGGCAGTAAGGAAACTTCGATCGTAATGGATTTCAATATTAATTTATCGGACCACATTCAACATTGAATTGTATTCCCACTTGCCCATCTCAAAAAGTTTATTCATACTCTTCACATTTCAAATAAAGAGATAAATTAACAAGTTATGATCATTATTGAATATGTTTTAAGGACGATTACAGGCAAACATGGTCCACATCCAAAACCGACCCACACTAACGATTAAGAATTATTAATTCATTATGCTGTCAATCAATTTGTAGAAAATAGATTACATTAAATCTTGAATTGTATCTTCACGTGTCCGAAAAGTAATCAAGCAAAAAGATTAGGATGAATAAATTATAGACACATACCAAAACGTGCAAAACCGTTGTAAGTAAATCAAGGTTTATTAGTTTCCAAACTGTATCCATAAAGTCTTGCATCTTTGTTATCATAATTATATATACGATGTTTTCTAATTCATTTTATGTGCTGTGATTATGAAATACCCCTAGAAGAAGATCAAGAGAAAACGATAGAAAAAGAAAAGAAAATAATCCAACAACAATCAGAATTTAGAAAGGCAGAAGAAAAACCCATAACAGCCTAAATTTTTTTTTGAACTTATTATGTGATAATACATAGATTCATTTTGTAGATCCCACAATCCTTGGGAACTTAATCGCCACACACCCACCCAGACTG